>NZ_MJAA01000002.1:687640-689235 GCF_001743375.1 Enterobacter sp. IF2SW-B1
AAAAATGAATACCAAGTCTCTGAGTGAACATRCGTAATTCATTACGAAGTTTAATTCACGAGCATCAAACTTAAATTGAAGAGTTTGATCATGGCTCAGATTGAACGCTGGCGGCAGGCCTAACACATGCAAGTCGAACGGTAGCACAGAGAGCTTGCTCTCGGGTGACGAGTGGCGGACGGGTGAGTAATGTCTGGGAAACTGCCTGATGGAGGGGGATAACTACTGGAAACGGTAGCTAATACCGCATAACGTCGCAAGACCAAAGAGGGGGACCTTCGGGCCTCTTGCCATCAGATGTGCCCAGATGGGATTAGCTAGTAGGTGGGGTAACGGCTCACCTAGGCGACGATCCCTAGCTGGTCTGAGAGGATGACCAGCCACACTGGAACTGAGACACGGTCCAGACTCCTACGGGAGGCAGCAGTGGGGAATATTGCACAATGGGCGCAAGCCTGATGCAGCCATGCCGCGTGTATGAAGAAGGCCTTCGGGTTGTAAAGTACTTTCATTGACGTTACCCGCAGAAGAAGCACCGGCTAACTCCGTGCCAGCAGCCGCGGTAATACGGAGGGTGCAAGCGTTAATCGGAATTACTGGGCGTAAAGCGCACGCAGGCGGTCTGTCAAGTCGGATGTGAAATCCCCGGGCTCAACCTGGGAACTGCATTCGAAACTGGCAGGCTAGAGTCTTGTAGAGGGGGGTAGAATTCCAGGTGTAGCGGTGAAATGCGTAGAGATCTGGAGGAATACCGGTGGCGAAGGCGGCCCCCTGGACAAAGACTGACGCTCAGGTGCGAAAGCGTGGGGAGCAAACAGGATTAGATACCCTGGTAGTCCACGCCGTAAACGATGTCGACTTGGAGGTTGTGCCCTTGAGGCGTGGCTTCCGGAGCTAACGCGTTAAGTCGACCGCCTGGGGAGTACGGCCGCAAGGTTAAAACTCAAATGAATTGACGGGGGCCCGCACAAGCGGTGGAGCATGTGGTTTAATTCGATGCAACGCGAAGAACCTTACCTACTCTTGACATCCAGAGAACTTAGCAGAGATGCTTTGGTGCCTTCGGGAACTCTGAGACAGGTGCTGCATGGCTGTCGTCAGCTCGTGTTGTGAAATGTTGGGTTAAGTCCCGCAACGAGCGCAACCCTTATCCTTTGTTGCCAGCGGTCCGGCCGGGAACTCAAAGGAGACTGCCAGTGATAAACTGGAGGAAGGTGGGGATGACGTCAAGTCATCATGGCCCTTACGAGTAGGGCTACACACGTGCT
Organism: Enterobacter sp. IF2SW-B1; assembly: GCF_001743375.1. Taxonomy (NCBI): domain Bacteria; kingdom Pseudomonadati; phylum Pseudomonadota; class Gammaproteobacteria; order Enterobacterales; family Enterobacteriaceae; genus Enterobacter; species Enterobacter sp. IF2SW-B1. Next base: position 688,909 of record NZ_MJAA01000002.1, read on the forward strand.
ACAATGGCGCATACAAAGAGAAGCGACCTCGCGAGAGCAAGCGGACCTCATAAAGTGCGTCGTAGTCCGGATTGGAGTCTGCAACTCGACTCCATGAAGTCGGAATCGCTAGTAATCGTGGATCAGAATGCCACGGTGAATACGTTCCCGGGCCTTGTACACACCGCCCGTCACACCATGGGAGTGGGTTGCAAAAGAAGTAGGTAGCTTAACCTTCGGGAGGGCGCTTACCACTTTGTGATTCATGACTGGGGTGAAGTCGTAACAAGGTAACCGTAGGGGAACCTGCGGTTGGATCACCTCCTTACCTTAAAGAACCTGCCTTTG
>NZ_MJAA01000020.1:0-6003 GCF_001743375.1 Enterobacter sp. IF2SW-B1
ACCGGCTTCATTCGGGGTCTGCTCATCACCCTGTGGATAGATGCGTGCCCAGGCGATGGAAACGCGCAGGCAGGTAAACCCCATCTCGCTGAAGAGTTTAATGTCCTCCGGGTAGCGGTGGTAAAAGTCGATGGCCACGTCCTTGATGCTGCTGACGCTCCCGTCACGTTCCACCACCTCGCCGAAGATACCTGCGGGCTGAACGTCCGAGGTGGACACCCCTTTGCCGTCCTTGTCCCATGCGCCCTCAACCTGGTTTGCGGCAATTGCTCCGCCCCAGTAAAAATTATCCGGGAACACTGTTATTGTGAAGTGTTTATTCGCTGTATCTGACATTTTAGCTAACCTGTATACTAGGGCTGGAATAAACATATAATGCTTAAGGACGGTCCAATAGAGAGAAAATCGTTATGTATTATGAGAAGGCTTCATTTTGTCTGAATGGATTCATATAACAACTTAATATCCTGCACCTTCCTGTAAACCCTGCCATGATAAAAGGTTAATCGTATTTAATTTAAAATGCCTGAACGCAGAGTCATTTTTTCCAGTTCTGTCAGATCCTGATTATAATTTGTCGTTTATTCGATGTATCTGCATGAAAGGGAAATAGCGAATAAAAGAGTATCTATGGTCCCGCCCTGACGGAGCTGAAATGGAGCCAGACCGTTCTGTTCATATGAATCTGGTTATGAGAAATATTTAGATGGCGTGGTACCAAACATTGCCTTGAAAGCAGCAATAAAGCTTGAAGCAGACTCATAGCCTGACTCCAGCGCGACATTCATGACACTCTGGCCATAAGCCAGACGTTCCAGCGCAAACAGCATTCGATGCCTCTGTCTCCAGGCTCCGAAGGGAAGATTTGTCTCTTGAGCAAAAAGTCGTTCTATCGTTCTTCCGCTAGCTCCTGCTTCTCTGGCCAGGTCGTGCAGCGACCGTCGTGATCCCGGGTCGTGCTCCAGTAATTTTATTAAGTGGATGGCTCTGGGATCTTTCGGCTTGATCAGTTCCAGTGATGCGAGCTGTAAACCTGAAAGACTGCCTACCAACACCTCTGCCAGTCGGTGACTGTGACTATTTTCATCATAGGTCCACCCCATTTTTGCACACGTCATGATGAGCTCCCTGACCAGGTTGCTCACTTCAATCACGCAGCAGTGTTCAGGCTTATCCATGGAAAAAAAAGCGGGAGAAATATACAGAACAAAGAGCGAGGCTGGCTTCTTGGTTTCAACATAATGTTCAGTACCGGCATCAATCCAGAGTGCCCTGCTGGGTGGAAGAACCCACTCGCCGACATGTGTTTTGATGTGAATGACGCCCCGGGAGGAAAAAATTAACTGGTGGCGCGCATGAGTATGCTTTTCAAGAACATCAGCCCCCCATTGTTCTGGCTGACCTACCAGAGGCGAGATAGCGAAATCTGGATTCATAGTGTTTTGGCGTATATTAGACATAATTTGTCATCCTATCTGAATCATGACACGCATGCTACTGGTATTTTTTAGGTTGTTTTTACACCGTCGCACAGGGCGTATCAGATGAAAAGTAGTGAAGAAATGATATCAGGGAAAGGAAATGAGCTGGCTTATTCAGCAGACAATATTAAGTTCACAGAACTCACGGACGCAAAACTTGCCACCAGACTGGCATTCTTTATCGCTGGTTTTGGGCTCGCCTGTTGGGCTCCCCTGGTACCCTTCGCCCAAAGCCGTATGCAGGCGGAGCCCGCTCTTTTGGGTGCCGTATTGTTATGTCTGGGTCTGGGGGCATTAATAGGGATGCCTGCTGCCGGTGGCATTTCTGCTAAAGCCGGCAGCCGGATGGTCATCATCATGGGTGCTGTGGGTATTGTGGTTGCTTTACCCCTTCTTGCCCTGCTTTCCACCCCCCTGGGAATTGGTGCTGCACTTTTCTTATTTGGCCTTTCGATTGGTGCGACTGATGTAGCAGCCAACATTCACGGTTCTGAAGTTCAGGATCGGGCGGGTATGCCTTTAATGTCAGGATTTCATGGTTTTTACAGCGTTGGAGGGCTTGCCGGCGCTGTGGTTATGACTTTGCTGATTGCCACGGGATTACACGTTTTTGTGGCATCGATGATCGCAATATTTACGATACTGATATGCCTCTCAGTTATCAGAAACAAGTTCCTCAGAACAGTTACGGTTAACGAGGCGCCATTATTTGTACTTCCTAAAGGTAAAGTGATTGTGGTAGGCCTTCTGGCAATGGTGATGTTCCTGGCAGAAGGTGCGATGCTTGACTGGGGTGCATTGCTCCTGATTCAGGAAAAAAGTTTACCGGCAAACATAGCAGGATCGGGGTATGTTGTCTTTGCGGTGGCGATGACATTAAGCCGCTTCGTCGGTGACAGGCTCGTCTCACTTGCAGGAGAGCGCTGGGTACTGACTCTGGGTGTAATATTTACGGCGATTGGACTTTTGGTTATTTCACTGTCCTCAACCGTTGCCATCGTCTTTGGTGCGATTGCGATAGCGGGCTTTGCTGCCGGTAACGTGGTGCCTATTTTGTTCACGCGTGCAGGCAAACAGGATTCAATGGCCCCCTCTCTGGCTATCTCCGCTGCAAGCATGCTGGGATATCTGGGGGTGCTTATGGGGCCTGCTGCGGTCGGGTTTATTGCACATTATACAGGACTGGCCAATGCGTTTTGTTTCCTGTCCGCCCTGGTCATGCTCTTTTCCCTGACCATCATCCCTATTTTCTCTGAAAAAAAAATGTAGATCATTAAAAATTAATAGAATATATGAAAGGAATAGCTATGAACCATCTTTCACATGACAACATTAGCCTCTTACAGCCGTCAGAAGGCTCCGTTTGGAACATTGATACGCTATCCCGGAAGATAGCCGTTAGGGCATTGCCGTACAGTGATATTTTCATCGATCCGGGAAGGGGCACAAGCCAGGTAACGTCTGCAAGCCGGTGTAATGCAGCAACACTTTTACGTCCGGCTCCTGGCGGAGACTTTCAATTTCGTTCAACGGTAAAAGTCGAATTCGGTAACACCTTCGATGCCGGCGTGTTGCTTCTTTACGTTAACGAAAGATCATGGGCGAAGTTGTGCTTTGAATATTCACCCGAACGTGAACCCATGGTTGTCTCTGTGGTGAACAACGGATATACCTCTGATGATGCCAATGCTTTTACCGTCAGTGGACAGGAAGTGCATTTACGGATCTCCCGCAAAGATAATGTATTTGCCTTCCATGCTTCGCTGGATGGTCAAAAATGGATATTTGTGCGCGCTTTTCCCCTTGATGTGCTGAACGACGCGGAACAGATTTTACACATAGGGTTCGAGGCACAAGCGCCTAACGCCTCCGGATGCGAAGTAGAATTCTCTGATTTCGCCCTCGTTTCAGGAAATGTTCCTGATTTCCGTAGCGGAAAATAGAGAACCGGATTTCAGAGTGAATGCAGGGCATACCGGTAAAAACATATCATGTGGTCCCGCCACCTCACTTTTACCCTGCATGCTAATAGATCTGTATAAATAAAGCCTCATATCATATGAGGCTTTATTTTTTGCTATCTGTATATTTTACGACGATTGATATCGGTAATCCGCCATACTGCATTTCTGCTATTCATATGAACTCAGGCACGGTGTATAACATTTTTGAGGATACAATTAGATATCTGGAAACCCCAGTTATTTATACATTTCTCAGACGAATTTTTAGAAACTGGATTGTTACTGCGTTTGCAGGCAAAACCTACTTCAGACCAGTATTATCTGGGCGGAGTGGGTTTTTTTTTGCTTTTTGAAAGGTAAATGTCCCTATGAAATATCAGTCACTTGCTGAATTTATAATTAACCGGGTCGGCGGCCCGGAAAATATTAAAAGTTTGACCCATTGCGCAACAAGGCTTCGCTTTCAGTTAAGAAAATATGATGTTGTTCTGAAGGATGATTTGAGCAACCATCCAGAGATTATTATGGTGGTAGAAAGCGGGGGCCAACTCCAGGTGGTTGTGGGTAATAATGTTTCTGAAGTTTATAAGGCTATCGAAGCTACAGGCATTACGGATGAGACTGATCTAGCTGCAGGGAGCAGCGACGAGGCAGTCATAAAAGAAAATATCTTTAACAGGCTGATTAATGTGGTTTCGGGGATTTTTACCCCTTTTCTGGGGATCCTGGCCGCTTCCGGGATTATGAAGGGGCTGCTAGCCCTTGCTATCGTTTGCGGAATTACGACTGAGTCGAGCGGAACCTACAAAATACTGGCGGCAGCTGGTGATGCCCTGTTTTATTTCTTCCCTCTCGTGCTGGGTTACACTGCAGGCAAGCGTTTTGGCGGGTCGCCATTCCTGTCGATGGCGATTGGCGGCGCACTGATGCATCCGGCAATGATAGCGGCGTTCGACGCTCAGTTACAGCACGGCGCGTCAGTTGATGCCTTCCTCGGAATTCCCGTCACTTATATTAATTATGCCGGCTCGGTTATTCCGGTCATATTTGCTGCCTGGCTCAGTAGTGTGGTGGAGAAATTCTGTAATAAAATTCTCCCTTCAGCGGTCAAAAACCTCTTCACCCCTCTGATAGCGCTTCTCATCGTCGTTCCTGCTGCGTTCCTGCTTATTGGACCGCTCGCTACCGGCCTCAGCCACCTTATGGCAAATGCGTTTCTGGCCGCTTATGAGTTTGCGCCTGCTTTAGCGGGTACGATCATGGGGGGACTGTGGCAGGTCTGCGTCATGTTTGGTCTGCACTGGGGTCTTGTCCCCATCATGATCAACAACATCAGCGTGTTAGGCCATGATATTATGCAGCCATTACTGGTACCGGCCGTGGTAGGCCAGTTGGGCGCAGCGCTGGGTGTGTTCCTGAGAACCCAGGATCCAAAATTGAAAACTCTTTCGGGTTCGGCAGTCAGCGCGGCCATTTTTGGTATTACGGAACCTGCAGTATATGGTGTTAACCTCCCAAACCGACGGCCATTCATCTTCGGCTGCACGGCCGGAGCCATAGGCGGGACAATAGTCGGAGCATTCCACGGTAGTATCTATTCTTTCGGTCTGACCAGCTTCTTCACTCTCGCTCAGATGATCCCACCTACCGGTATGGATATGACCGTGTGGGGGGCCATAATCGGCACGGCCTTATCGCTCGTGCTTTCTACCTTACTGACCTATTTCTTCGGTTTACCGGCATCAAAAGAATCGCCAAGTGCTAACCCAGGTATCGCACCAGAAACAGCAGAGATCGTTATTCTCTCTCCGCTACAGGGGAAGGTTATTGATATTGCCGAAATCCGCGATCCGACCTTTGCCAGTGGCCTGCTGGGTAACGGAGTGGGGATTATTCCAACCTCCGGTAAAGTTATTGCGCCCTTTGACGGAGTTGTGTCGTCAATATTTAATTCCCGACATGCTATCAACCTGGTCAGTAATGATGGTGTGGAACTGCTGATCCACGTCGGGATCAATACCGTAAATCTCAAAGGTGAAGGTTTTACGGCACATGTAAAAACGGGTGATTCGGTAAAAGCCGGTGATCTGTTGATTGAATTTGATCTCGATTTTATTCAAAGCGCAGGATGTCTGCTGGACACGCCGGTATTAATCAATAACAGCGATGAATTCAGGGCAGTACATCTGGCAGATAAACAGACTGTTTCATATGACACGGTATTGATGACAACGATTAAGTGAGGAAGATTCATGAAAAAATTCCCGGATAATTTTTACTGGGGCGGGGCAATTGCCGCAAACCAGGTCGAGGGTGCATGGGACAAGGACGGCAAAGGGGTGTCCACCTCGGACGTTCAGCCCGCAGGTATCTTCGGCGAGGTGGTGGAACGTGACGGGAGCGTCAGCGGCATCAAGGACGTGGCCATCGACTTTTACCACCGCTACCCGGAGGACATTAAACTCTTCAGCGAGATGGGGTTTACCTGCCTGCGCGTTTCCATCGCCTGGGCACGCATCTATCCACAGGGTGATGAGCAGACCCCGAATGAAGCCGGT
>NZ_MJAA01000200.1:0-504 GCF_001743375.1 Enterobacter sp. IF2SW-B1
AGCTGAAGATGGTAAAGAAAAAGTGAAACCGAAACCAATCGTTAAAGGTGATCAAGTTGGTCGTAACGATGATTGTCCATGTGGTAGTGGTAAAAAATTCAAAAATTGCCATGGAAAATAAATGATATATAATAACTCCTTCCAATTAAACACCTATAGTTTGTGTTATGGGAGTAGTCTTTTTATTTTACAAGCGTTAAATACTTTTAAAAAATGTGAAGAAGTTGTTCAACGTTGTTGTGTACTTGGTTTTTAAAAAAGATTTAGGCATATGTCAATGATAAATGTACTGATTTTTAACAATAAAAGCATAAGCTGATTGTCAGTGTGCTTATATTTCTTAACATTGTTATTTAACAAAATTATGTTAAAATTTAGCATTATTAAAGCTACAAATCAATGCCTTGAATTGAAATATAAATAGGGGCGATGGGGATGGAATTATCAGAAATCAAACGAAATATAGATAAGTATGATCAAGCGTTAACACACAGTAGGGGGTCG
>NZ_MJAA01000201.1:0-503 GCF_001743375.1 Enterobacter sp. IF2SW-B1
TACACCGAACTGAGAAACCTACAGCGTGAGCTATGAGAAAGCGCCACGCTTCCCGAAGGGAGAAAGGCGGACAGGTATCCGGTAAGCGGCAGGGTCGGAACAGGAGAGCGCACGAGGGAGCTTCCAGGGGGAAACGCCTGGTATCTTTATAGTCCTGTCGGGTTTCGCCACCTCTGACTTGAGCGTCGATTTTTGTGATGCTCGTCAGGGGGGCGGAGCCTATGGAAAAACGCCAGCAACGCGGCCTTTTTACGGTTCCTGGCCTTTTGCTGGCCTTTTGCTCATTAGGCACCCCAGGCTTTACCCGAACGACCGAGCGCAGCGAGTCAGTGAGCGAGGAAGCGGAGAGCGCCCAATACGCAAGGAAACAGCTATGACCATGTTAATGCAGCTGGCACGACAGGTTTCCCGACTGGAAAGCGGGCAGTGAAGTGAAGGCCCATGAGGCCAGTTAATTAAGCGGCCGCGATATCCTGCAGATGCATCCAGTACTAGTATGGCCC
>NZ_MJAA01000202.1:0-502 GCF_001743375.1 Enterobacter sp. IF2SW-B1
GCATAGCTCGCGCCAGTACTCACTATCGCGTCGAGTGTATCCTATGACATTAGGACTAGCATTTGATTGTTCAAACTCCTTCGACCACTGTTCGAGCATATCAACATTCATAATTGGACAGTCATTCACTCGCTTAATAAATATGTGTCCTTTTTGAATAACTGGTAGYGCAAAACATCTACTTGGCTGATATGAACCTTCATCCACTTTATGACCAATTTTATTTGCTAATACYTTTGAATATTTACGATAATCATCTGCACTTATTCGCCCATTCAGAGGGATATATAGGCGTATTCTAGCTTGTTCAGTTGTATGGCTAAACGATGTGTGCCACTACCATGCAACACTGCTTAAAACTGAGCTGATTGCTTCATGTAATTGCTTTAAATCATTTATTTCATCATAATCAAGTACAATCACATCTCTGTATATGACATTWAYRTCRTTKCGATGCTTTTTKATWRTTTCACCATGATCATTTGCACCGTCTTTAATATCA
>NZ_MJAA01000203.1:0-502 GCF_001743375.1 Enterobacter sp. IF2SW-B1
GCATAGCTCGCGCCAGTACTCACTATCGCGTCGAGTGTATCCTATGACATTAGGACTAGCATTTGATTGTTCAAACTCCTTCGACCACTGTTCGAGCATATCAACATTCATAATTGGACAGTCATTCACTCGCTTAATAAATATGTGTCCTTTTTGAATAACTGGTAACGCAAAACATCTACTTGGCTGATATGAACCTTCATCCACTTTATGGCCAATTTTATTTGCTAATACTTTTGTATATTTACGATAATCATCTGCACTTATTCGCTCATTCAGAGGGATATATAGGCGTATTCTAGCTTGTTCAGTTGTATGGCTAAACGATGTGTGCCAATACCATGCAACACTGCTTAAAACTGCTCTGATTGCTTCATGTAATTGCTTTAAATCATTTATTTCATCATAATCAAGTACAATCACATCTCTGTATATGACATTTTTATCGTTTCGATGCTTTTTGATAATTTCACCATGATCATTTGCACCGTCTTTAATATCA
>NZ_MJAA01000204.1:0-499 GCF_001743375.1 Enterobacter sp. IF2SW-B1
CATGACCTCACGCCTTCTATAAAAGCCCTCCCTTAGTCTTTTGATTATCCCATGACATTACACTTATTGTGAGGGGGTTATTTGACCGGACAGCTCTAGGGTTCGCAATGCTCCTCACAATATATCAAAGCCACCAAACATCCGGCCATCTATTCCGCTCTTCTCATGTTGGTTGTGAATATGTAATGCAGTCCAGGCTTCGTAGAACACAATGATCTAATAGAGGTGCATAAGTTGTGCAGAACCCTTGGAGTCTCATGGAATCGCGAATGGTCTCTAGGATCCCCCGGGCCATACTAGTACTGGATGCATCTGCAGGATATCGCGGCCGCGTCTTCAGAGGGGGATAGCATGACCTCACGCCTTCTATAAAAGCCCTCCCTTAGTCTTTTGATTATCCCATGACATTACACTTATTGTGAGGGGGTTATTTGACCGGACAGCTCTAGGGTTCGCAATGCTCCTCACAATATATCAAAGCCACCAAACATCCGGCCAT
>NZ_MJAA01000205.1:0-498 GCF_001743375.1 Enterobacter sp. IF2SW-B1
AACAACAAATAGTATTTGTATTGATTACATCTTTATCTTAACCTTGAAATATTAACCTCATTTTTAGAAACTGTAAATGTTACATAAATGTTTGTTAAGAAAATGTAAATATTAATTTTTGTTGTTCTAAAAAATATTGACTCATTAGTAAAATTAAAATGCTTCCTGAAAAATTATCGAAATTTAAATATGAACAAAAAAATGGACAGATGAAATTAAAAAACTACTTCATCTGTCCGATTTAATATTGAATATAAAAAACACGCATCCTACGATACGTGTAAAAATGATTATTCTTTTGAGTCAATTCGACTCCAGCCTTTTTTAGTTAAAGTGATTTTACCTGTTTCTATATTAATAATCTTCTGTTTATATAAGTGACCGATTGCACGTTTGAATGAACCTTTACTCATATTGAATACTTCTTTAATCGCTTCAGGGCTTGATTTGTCCCAGAATGGTAATTCACCATCATATTCAACTAGTAAATCAAAGATG
>NZ_MJAA01000206.1:0-497 GCF_001743375.1 Enterobacter sp. IF2SW-B1
AAATATATACCCATTAACAACATTACTGTTCTCAATAATGTTACTACCGTATCTGACTTAATTGACTGATTCACTTTGACACCGATTTTCGCACCAAAATAACTAGAAATAATTAAAATGATTGCATAACCCCAAGCTACGTGCCCTTGAGCAATGTGCCCTATAGAACTCATGACACTTGAAAAGAAAATCATCATCATACTTGTTCCAACAGCTACATGAGGTGGAAATCTAAATACAATAAGCATTAGTGGCGTCATTAGTGCGCCACCTCCAATACCAAATAAACCTGTCAAAATACCAATTAAAAATGTAGTAACAAAAGCGAATAAAGGCGGCACACTATAATGATATGTTTTACCTTTAGCGTCTACATAAGTTTTTTCATATTTTGGTTTATCAAATATTTTAAACGGTTTAATCTTATTTCTTATCATTAATAAAATGGCTACGAAAATTAAAAAGATACCAAAATATAAATTAAATGACTCAAATGT
>NZ_MJAA01000207.1:0-496 GCF_001743375.1 Enterobacter sp. IF2SW-B1
GCAATCAAAAATCCACAAAATTGTAAAGGTTATTACACTGACTTTTCCGAAAATTGTGGTAAAATATAATTAAGAAAGAACAAGGAGGCACTTACTATGATTACTTACAAAAATATTTTAATCGCAGTTGACGGTTCACATGAAGCGGAATGGGCATTTAACAGAGCAGTTGGTGTTGCTAAACGTAACGATGCGAAGTTAACAATTGTGAATGTAATTGATTCAAGAACATATTCTTCTTATGAAGTTTATGATGCTCAATTTACTGAAAAATCTAAGCATTTTGCAGAAGAATTATTAAATGGTTATAAAGAAGTAGCTACTAACGCTGGTGTTAAAGATGTAGAAACGCGTCTAGAGTTTGGCTCTCCTAAATCTATCATTCCTAAAAAGCTTGCACATGAAATTAATGCAGACTTGATTATGAGAGGTACATCAGGCTTAAATGCTGTGGAAAGATTTATTGTTGGTTCTGTATCAGAATCTATCGTTCGTC
>NZ_MJAA01000208.1:0-491 GCF_001743375.1 Enterobacter sp. IF2SW-B1
AACAAGGTTTAGGTTATACAGCATTGCAGGCAGGATACTTATCAATTACTTATTTAATCATGGTGTTATTAATGATTCGAGTTGGTGAAAAATTATTACAAAAAATGGGTTCTAAGCGACCAATGTTATTAGGTACCTTCATTGTAATCATTGGTATTGCACTTATTTCATTAGTATTCTTACCAGGCATATTTTATGTTATCAGTTGTGTCGTAGGATATTTATGTTTCGGACTAGGCTTAGGTATTTATGCAACACCTTCTACAGATACAGCTATTTCAAATGCACCGTTAGATAAAGTTGGCGTTGCTTCAGGTATTTATAAAATGGCTTCATCACTTGGTGGTGCATTCGGTGTCGCAATTAGTGGTGCAGTATATGCCGGTGCAGTTGCTGCAACGAGCATTCATACAGGTGCGATGATTGCACTTTGGGTTAACGTATTAATGGGAATTAAGGCATTTATCGCAATTTTATTCGCGATTCCTAAT
>NZ_MJAA01000209.1:0-491 GCF_001743375.1 Enterobacter sp. IF2SW-B1
AACAAGGTTTAGGTTATACAGCATTGCAGGCAGGATACTTATCAATTACTTATTTAATCATGGTGTTATTAATGATTCGAGTTGGTGAAAAATTATTACAAAAAATGGGTTCTAAGCGACCAATGTTATTAGGTACCTTCATTGTAATCATTGGTATTGCACTTATTTCATTAGTATTCTTACCAGGCATATTTTATGTTATCAGTTGTGTCGTAGGATATTTATGTTTCGGACTAGGCTTAGGTATTTATGCAACACCTTCTACAGATACAGCTATTTCAAATGCACCGTTAGATAAAGTTGGCGTTGCTTCAGGTATTTATAAAATGGCTTCATCACTTGGTGGTGCATTCGGTGTCGCAATTAGTGGTGCAGTATATGCCGGTGCAGTTGCTGCAACGAGCATTCATACAGGTGCGATGATTGCACTTTGGGTTAACGTATTAATGGGAATCATGGCATTTATCGCAATTTTATTCGCGATTCCTAAT
>NZ_MJAA01000021.1:0-6112 GCF_001743375.1 Enterobacter sp. IF2SW-B1
TACACGTCGATGCTGCCCGGCTTCGGCGACGCCGGGTTCTGCTGGGCCTGGAACAGCCACGCGTTCGGCTTGCGGAAGTCATAGTCGTCGAGGCTGTAAATCCCCGGCGTCACGCTGTCCTCCAGCGCCCACTGGCTGATGCCCTCTTCGTCCGTGCTGCCGCCGGACGGCGTCTGGTGGTACGGAATGACCTCGTAGCCGCTGAACGGCTGATGCTGCGTGGCGGCGTCAGTCAGCACCAGGGTGTGCTTGTCCGCATCGTGGCTGAAGTGATAGGCGATCCCCTCCAGCTCCATCAGGCGGCTGATGAAGTCCAGGCTCGACTCCTGATACTGCACGCAGTAGTCCCAGACCCGGTAGCTGCCGGTGAGCTTATCCTCAACGTTAACCTGATGTTCGCCCAGTAAGGTTTTGACAATCTGCGGCACCGTCTGCCCCTGGAAAATACGCAGGTTGCGGTCGCGCTTCATCGGCCACAGGTCCGGCTCCACCGTCAGCTGGTACACCGCATAGCGGGTGCCCGTCAGCTCAACGGCGCTCACCGCCACGCGGGTAATCTTGCCGTTAATATAGCGGGAGGTCAGCAGGCTCTGCGTCGGGATGGTCACCGTGACCGGCTGGCCCAGCAGCTTAGTGCGGTCAATGCGCGCGTCCGTGCCGAGTACGGTCAGCGTCAGCGCGAACGACTCGGACATCGCCTCGCGGCCTGAGAGTTTCCAGAAAAGCAGCCCCTCCACCGGGAGCTGAACGGTAATTCGGTTGAGCATAATCTTTATTCCACTGTCGACTAATCTCGGTGTTCATTGAGATATTTTTTTATCGTGCTTATTTAAGCCATAAACCTGAAAACATAAGGACGCTACCCAGGGAAACTACGCTTTTAGCAACAATTAGTAAGCCAGGCGCAATGACGCGTGTTATAGACGATATTGCTTCATAATGTTCAGCATTGCATTTTCTGTGCCCCCCTATAATCCCGGAAAAGATCGTGCCGAGCAGCACAACGGTAACTTTTAGTCCCCATACGCACAGGAAAGACATGGAAAAGATAATCGAATATTGTTTCGCCCTTGCGACGGAGAATAATGACATTGACTGAGCGAGCCATTTCAACATAAAACCAATAACAACCGTAGCCACTAGCACCAGAACGAACATCACCCCAGCAAGGAACCATTGTTTTTTGTTGAACAAATCTTTTCCATTCCAGATAAGTGCTAGCGTCCAAATCATAAAAATAAAAAAGAAAAACAAATGCATCATAACATTCCACATTTACTTATTTTCATATCCTGGCATTGCTGACATCTAACTAACCTCTTTATATCAGCCTGTACTGCCAAACCAGATGCCATAGAGCATCAAGATACAGCCTAGCGAGGCGAGACATTTTGCTACCAGGTGTAATTTGGCCCCGTACCGGGCAGACAGAGACGATAGTTTTAAATACATTTCTTTGGTATTATACCGTTTATGAAATCGCATAATACTCTCGAAAATAGCATTCAACATCACAACAAAAAATTTCGACAGTAACATTGCCACCAGGGATGCCGGTAATATTAATGCTATCGCCCGCGCGCTTTCTCTGTCCAGTAACGGGGTTGATTTTGATACGCCAACTAAAATGAGTGTCAATGCAAGCGCACCAACCAACACTGAAATGAATTTAATTCGAAAGTCTCGCCACTCTTTTAGGGTGTAAAGATCTTTCCCGTTCCAGATATAGACTAAAGCGATGAGTATAAAAATTATAAAGCCAGTCCATTTCATTATTTCATCTTTTATCCATGCTTTTTGCCAGAGTAAAAAAACAGCCAATACTTTTCTTCAGATTTATGACACGGATATCCTTCCGTGCCATAGATGATGAACAATTTCTAAGCGATGTATTCAGGAGCTCTATCGAACAATTCACCTGCCATTGTAGCAATCCGTTCGTATTGAACGAGTTTGTTTTTCCACTCCTTCGGAATACCGGAGCACCCATATAATGCCCCAGCTATTTGTCCCGCCGTCGCCGCAACGCTGTCAGCGTCATCGGCAAGATTGGCAGCCAGCAGAATCGCATCCAGGAAATTATCAGTATTCCATACGGACCACATCGCGGCCTCAAGCGTATCGATTACATAACCACTTGAACGAATCTGATCGCGAGTTTTTTGCTTATATTCACCCGCGTTGATAATCATTACACGTGGCTGTAGCGGCATGACGTGCGGAGAAAAAACAAAATCTTTATTGCTACCGTTAATCATATGCACAAGCAAATAACTTAAATACTGTGTGCTATTTATTGCTTCCGCGGCTCCATGCGTTGCTATACTTTGTTTTTTAGCCTCATAAAACGCTTTACTTAATGACTTTCTAAAAAAAATAGAGACAGGTGCTTGCCTGATGATGGAGGCATTACCTGCAGTTTCTGCCGCTGTATTACCGCTCCACCCAGGACCAACAGTTAAATATTGCTCTAAAGCAAACCGAGTTGTATTTCCTATATCAAAACAGACGCCATTTGAACTATTATAACCATGCTAATACCATTCCAGAAGTTTATTCCTGAAGCATATAGTATCAGCATCACCTTTCTCAAGAAGCGTTTCCGCAAGACATAATGCCATGGATGTATCATCCGTCCATTCACCTGCGCGGAGTCGAAATGGCCCACCACCTATCATATCTTTGACATGTGCTTTGTCACGAGGTAAAAATTCGAGCGTCGTACCTACAGTATCTCCAACAGCAAGACCTATAAGCGCACCGACAGCACGATCCCGTGATTCCGCGAGTGAGATGTTACATTGTGGTGTTAAGTCCCATTGTTTTTGTGCATCGCAATCAAAAGATGATTCTAATAGTTTATCATTATATTTATACTGCTTCTTCTGCTGGACTGAAAGACTGCTAACAGGTAAGTACTTACGATATATATCTACATATTTTAACAATACATTCAAATTAGCATGTAAGTCTATCACCATTCACCCATAATAAAATATTTTTAATATCAAACCCTAAAATTCATCAGGATATTTCATTTTAAGATTATGTTGTTTCATTTTGTAATTGGCATCAACCTCATGCGGCAGTCTAACCTTTAATCCTCGGCGGATTTGATCCACAATAAACCAGGCATCCGACAACCTTTCAAAAAACAACTCATCAGAATTATCAAACTCCTTTGCTGCATACATACCGAAAGTCATTTTCCATAATTTTGCTTTATCCTTTTCCTTGCCTTCGATTAAATCCCGTAGAAATATTAATTGTTGTACAATAGAATCGTACATTTGTAAAAGTGGGGAGTGGGGGTTGAGATGTTTTACCTCAGCATATCTCTTTTCTGCTAAAGTTAATGCTTTTTCAACATAATTTAGAGCTGTCATGTTATTCATTATATGGAGTCCAAATATCACGCTTAGTAGTAAACCATTGTATCCCACCGCCTTCTGTCTGGAAAGGTTTGTCTGGTACAGACCAGGTGTCCAAGGCTGGTGTGGCACTACTTCGAAGCATCTCAACTTTTTGTTGCGCTTGATAAGCTTTTACTTCTTTAGGAACAATTAACCCCGTATCCCTGACCTGTCCCTCTGGGTTAATGCCTAGTTTTGTGGCAGGGGTCGATTCGTCAAGAGAATACCAGTTTCCTTGCCAATTCCCCGGGGATTGATTCTGATAAGCTATTTTCCCTTTATTGATTGTTTCAATTGTCACTCTCTGTTCAAGATCTATACCGCTGCGATAAGCTGGTATTTTACTTTCTTCAACACCCTGAGAACGCATAAAATCATCAACAATTTTTTGATTTGCACGGATATTAATATCTCTATTAAGATCGCCCGTGCGTCCAAATTTTTCATTAAGTTCAGCTCTTCGGGCCGAAATATTTGGCTTAACCGGTTCGAGAACAGGCTTACCAGCCCGCCACGCATCAAACCTTGCCCCGCCTTTCATGCCAGCCCCGCCGCCAATAACCGAGCCGATCAGCATCCCCCATTTCTGACCGTCGCTACCTTCGCCAAACAGCATTCCCCCCGCATAACTACCGACTGTCCCACCGCCCATCGCACCGAGGGTACTCAGAAGTGCGATTGCCGGACTGGCCAGCACCGCCATGGCTCCGGCACCAACGGCGAGCATCGTCCAGTTCACCCATTCCGGGATTTCAGGACTTATTTCATCGGTCTGAACTTTGCTTCCACCGATAATAACATTACGCGATCCCTGACTAATCTCAGCACTGCATGTCAATTTATCGCCTGCGCGGGAGGCGGGGAAGTTATTGATGTAAACTTTTATCGAACCTTCCGCAACCCGTTGCAGGCTACCGCTGTGCTCATCACACTCTCCGGCTGACAGGTGAGCGCGGATTGCCCTTCGGCTGTTGATAAAGACATTGGGTGAACCTTCTTTTAGCGTACCGGTAGTATGGCGTGGAGCCCATGACATACTGCCGAGGAGCTCACCCAACCCACCCGCAGCGCATGCCCCAGCCGCAACGGCAGAAACTGCAACCAGCGCGGTCCCTCCGGTGACCACAACGGCAGCTGCACCAAGAATGGCCCCGCCCACCAATCCTGCAATCATCCAGCCTTTTGAGGCTGTATGTGCTATCTCATCATCTACGCGAGCAGCCTGACATTCGGACATGACTATTCGGCTCGCTGTGCCATCAGATACCCACGTATCCGATCGGGCGTATTAAGTTGGTCAGAACCAGAGACCTGACGGCAGACGGATAGCTGTGAAAGCAAATGATTTGATGTGTCTGTGGAAGTGGTCCACAGCGCGTAACGCAGGGGTTGGCTGCCCGGGACGGGTGCAATACTGAGTGGTTTACCCTGCTTTTCAAAAAGCAAATATTGCCCCTCTTTCGCCCGCTGAAGCGAAAGATGTCCATAAAGCTCCTGAATGTTTTCAAAGACACTAAGTAACTTACTCTCACTATCAAGCGCAAAAAATGGTCCTTGGCTATCGGCAGCGAGCATTTCTTTAGTTTCAGTCTGAGCAGGTTTGTGGAACTTAATACTACGGATAATCTCCTGGTATTGATTATGATAATAATCGCTAAATTCGCCCGGGCATGTACCGATATAACACACCATCTTTTGCCCGCCGGGGTGGTCACCGAGCAAAATCACCGTCTGCTTCTGAAAAATGACCGCATTATCATTTTTAAACTGATAAAAAAGCTCTACCGCCGGGTGACCATCAACAGAAGTCATCTGAGAGGATTCGAGACGAAAGTCGGGCACCGTAATTTCCAGTTCACGCACCAGGCGAGTTGCCGCATCATGGACTTTGTCTTCGTTTTTAGCACTCGCACGAGAAACAACAAAAGTAAACTCGCTGGCTCCGTTATCGCTCAGGGTAAATAAATTCATGGTTCTGTCTTTAAATACATCGGGTAAAGCGAGGGTTGCTTCCTGAAGAATATAATCAGCCATTCGGGTTACTCTTAGTTATTGCCATTAATAACAAAAAAGCTATCCACTTCCTGTTGGATTTCCTCCTGAAGGGATGCGCCAGGCGGATCGATGACGTTTCGCCCATCGTCAGGGTTCAAGTGCAATTCGCCAGAAAGCGTATTAATTTGTGCACTCTGTTTTGCAGTAAAGTTAAAGTTATTACCAATGATATGAACGCTACCATCTTTTGAGAGCTCAATGGCACTTTCACCACATTCCAGTCTTAGCGTATTACCTGCGGAAAGTATAAAATTATCTACGACTTTATCGTTTCGACTCTTACCCGTCAGGCATACCACATCGCCTTTAATTCCTGATTTCTGGTTTTTCGCTACCCGTAAGGTTTCATCTTCACCAACAAACTGGGTACGATTTTTTTCAGTAGAATGAGACTCGTCGTTTTTGACGTTAATATCCAGATTCCGCTCGGCCTGGATCCACACCTGTTCCGCGCCCGCCTTATCCTCAAAGCGCAGGGCGTTGGCGTTGTCCACAGAGCCCCCTTTCGTGCGGCTCATAAAGCCCATCTGCGTCGCCGCAGCCGGCAGCGCCCACGGCGGCATGCTCGCGTCGTTATACACGCGGCCGGTAATAATCGGACGGTCCGGGTCGCCGTTGATAAAGTCCACCACCACCTCGTCGCC
>NZ_MJAA01000210.1:0-490 GCF_001743375.1 Enterobacter sp. IF2SW-B1
ATATAAATAAACCCTCGATTGCATCTAAGTCAGCAACCAAGGGTTCAGTGTTATATCATCATAGTCTGATGAATCTAATTATCTTTTATCTAATTCTTGTTTTAATAGTTGATTTACTAATTGTGGATTAGCTTGACCTTTAGACGCTTTCATAATTTGACCAACTAAGAAGCCCATAGCTTTGCCTTTACCATTTTTGTAATCTTCAACTGATTGTTCGTTATTGTCTAATGCTTCATTTACAAATTTTAGAAGTGTTGCTTCATCAGAAATTTGAACTAAGCCATTATCTTCCATAATCTGTTTAGCATTACCACCTTTAGCTGCTAACTCTGGGAAGACTTTCTTCGCAATTTTACTTCTCATTGTTCCGTCTTCTATAAGCTTAATCATACCTGCTAAATTTTCTGGTGTTAATTTAGTATCTACTAATTCTACTTGATTTTTATTTAAATATTCGTTTACGCCACCCATTAACCAGTTAGATGTT
>NZ_MJAA01000211.1:0-490 GCF_001743375.1 Enterobacter sp. IF2SW-B1
ATATAAATAAACCCTCGATTGCATCTAAGTCAGCAACCAAGGGTTCATTGTTATATCATCATAGTCTGATGAATCTAATTATCTTTTATCTAATTCTTGTTTTAATAGTTGATTTACTAATTGTGGATTAGCTTGACCTTTAGACGCTTTCATAATTTGACCAACTAAGAAGCCCATAGCTTTGCCTTTACCATTTTTGTAATCTTCAACTGATTGTTCGTTATTGTCTAATGCTTCATTTACAAATTTTAGAAGTGTTGCTTCATCAGAAATTTGAACTAAGCCATTATCTTCCATAATCTGTTTAGCATTACCACCTTTAGCTGCTAACTCTGGGAAGACTTTCTTCGCAATTTTACTGCTCATTGTTCCGTCTTCGATAAGTTTAATCATACCTGCTAAATTTTCTGGTGTTAATTTAGTATCTAATATATCTACTTGATTTTTATTTAAATATTCGTTTACGCCACCCATTAACCAGTAAGATGTT
>NZ_MJAA01000212.1:0-488 GCF_001743375.1 Enterobacter sp. IF2SW-B1
TGGGAAGTCAGATTGATCGTTCCTTTTTAACATCTAAAGGTACATTATCTTTCATTTTAGCTGCAGGCGTACCATCACGTTGTGAATACAAATACGTATATGCATGTTCAAAACCAACTTCATCATACAAAGTTAAAGTTTCTTCAAATTGTTCCTCTGATTCATTTKKATACCCTACAATAATATCTGTAGTTAATGCTACATTTGGAATTCTATCTTTGATTCGTTTTACTAAATCCAAATAACTTTCTCGTGTATATTTTCTACCCATTATTTTTAATACTGCATTATTTCCAGATTGAACTGGCAAGTGGATATGAGGAACGATATTACCACCCTCTGAAATAACATCAATCATGTGATCTGTGAAGTCCCAAGGATGACTTSTTGTGAAACGACCTCTTGGAATCGCTATTTTAGAAATTGCTTGTAAAAGATCTCCTAACTCATATTCTATCTCCTGTAAGTCTTTACCATAAGAATTTACA
>NZ_MJAA01000213.1:0-488 GCF_001743375.1 Enterobacter sp. IF2SW-B1
TCGTTCCTTTTTAACATCTAAAGGTACATTATCTTTCATTTTAGCTGCAGGCGTACCATCACGTTGTGAATACAAATACGTATATGCATGTTCAAAACCAACTTCATCATACAAAGTTAAAGTTTCTTCAAATTGTTCCTCTGATTCATTTGGATACCCTACAATAATATCTGTAGTTAATGCTACATTTGGAATTCTATCTTTGATTCGTTTTACTAAATCCAAATAACTTTCTCGTGTATATTTTCTACCCATTATTTTTAATACTGCATTATTTCCAGATTGAACTGGCAAGTGGATATGAGGAACGATATTACCACCCTCTGAAATAACATCAATCATGTGATCTGTGAAGTCCCAAGGATGACTTGTTGTGAAACGAACTCTTGGAATCGCTATTTTAGAAATTGCTTGTAAAAGATCTCCTAAGTCATATTCTATATCCTGTAAATCTTTACCATATGAATTTACATTTTGACCTAAAAGCG
>NZ_MJAA01000214.1:0-484 GCF_001743375.1 Enterobacter sp. IF2SW-B1
TTTAAGAATTTCATTTATCATGATTACTGGACATTCTAATGGTCAAGATTTAGTCATGAAGGCAAATGAAAAGTATTTAGTTAAGAATGCACAACAAACAGAACGAGGAAAGATATATGATCGTAATGGTAAAGTGCTAGCAGAAGATGTAGAAAGATATAAACTTGTTGCAGTAATAGATAAAAAGGCGAGTGCCAATTCTAAAAAACCTAGGCATGTAGTTGATAAAAAAGAGACTGCAAAGAAATTATCTACAGTCATTGATATGAAGCCAGAGGAAATTGAAAAGAGACTTAGTCAAAAGAAAGCCTTCCAAATTGAATTTGGACGCAAAGGAACAAATTTAACGTATCAGGACGAATTAAAAATAGAGATAATGTATTTCCCTGGTATTTCTCTATTTCCTGAAACAGAACTCTTTTCTCCAACTGACAATTTTCCATCATACTTAATCGGTACAGCTCACCAAAATCCGGATACTGGT
>NZ_MJAA01000215.1:0-481 GCF_001743375.1 Enterobacter sp. IF2SW-B1
GACCAAGTAATAGTACTGGAATAAATGTCAAACCACTTAGTAAAACTTTCCTCTCCAATATTAATCGWTATATTTATGCGTTTAATATGATATGATTGACCTTATTAATACTATAAAATCATTTCCATTTTAATTTGGAATTAAACATTTTTTAAAGGAGCGCTTAAGTAACAATGAAAAGTACTGCGCAATTAACAAAAGAAAATAATGTTAAATCATTAAGATTAAGCAATACTGATAGAGAAATCTTCGAGAATTATATGACTTATATCATTTCATACATTCGCGTCAATCCTCATGATACAGAGTTAATTATTAACCGTATACTTAAACAATTATTAAGCGCAGAACAACATGGTTTATTAGCCTTAGATTTTTTCAATCATGACCCTAAAGCACATGCAATAAAAGAACTAAAAGCGATGCCTAATGAAACATTTAAAAATATTTTTAAATATCTATATCAGCACATCGTTCTATT
>NZ_MJAA01000216.1:0-481 GCF_001743375.1 Enterobacter sp. IF2SW-B1
TGATATAATTATGTTCATCTTTATTAAGTGTCCTCATTTACCTCTCCAATATTAATCGTTATATTTATGCGTTTAATATGATATGATTGACCTTATTAATACTATAAAATCATTTCCATTTTAATTTGGAATTAAACATTTTTTAAAGGAGCGCTTAAGTAACAATGAAAAGTACTGCGCAATTAACAAAAGAAAATAATGTTAAATCATTAAGATTAAGCAATACTGATAGAGAAATCTTCGAGAATTATATGACTTATATGCGCTCTGACTTTCGCGTCAATCCTCATGATACAGAGTTAATTATTAACCGTATACTTAAACAATTATTAAGCGCAGAACAACATGGTTTATTAGCCTTAGATTTTTTCAATCATGACCCTAAAGCACATGCAATAAAAGAACTAAAAGCGATGCCTAATGAAACATTTAAAAATATTTTTAAATATATATATCAGCACATCGTTCTATTAATTGGTAT
>NZ_MJAA01000217.1:0-479 GCF_001743375.1 Enterobacter sp. IF2SW-B1
CACCAGCAAACGTTGATACCGTTAAACTAATAGCAGCTATGCTTAAAATTGATTTCCCAATAAAATTCTTTTTCATAATTAATAACACCTATCCTCAAATATTTATTTTGTATATATTTATAATAATAGACAGATACAAAAAACTACATTAACTATTTATTAAGTAAACAATAATATTTGTGTCACTAGATTTCTGAATTTCAAGAATTTTGCTACTCCATATTTTAACCATCAAATTATTGATATAATTTATGCCTTTAGAAATCCTTTTAAATATGTATACGATTCATGAATTTAAATAAAATTTCAAATTTCCTGACTTCTTGGAATATTAATTTTATACTTTTTAATATTACACTTTTAACCAAATAATCAACATGATTCAACCATATAGGACCATCAACAATCACATTCCCCAAAATTACAATTCTTTTCATTACATAAATGTATTATTCATTCCAGTTACCTTCTAAAAATTG
>NZ_MJAA01000218.1:0-477 GCF_001743375.1 Enterobacter sp. IF2SW-B1
ACCCTTCCTAATAATGAAATTTGTCTATCAGATGACGGATTGCAGATTAATGAATTAGAAATGTTGTGTATTGATATAAACACAAAAACGAGAACTAAACTTATACAAAATATTTTAAATCAATTTAATTTAAAATTAGTTGATAAAGAAATTACAGCGGATGTTAAAAATGAGAGTTTTGCTCAGTCTAAACATAATTTAATTCAAGGCATATTGAAAATTTATGACCTTACTTTAACTACTAAATCTAACGTTACAAACATATTCTATGAAGAAGTATTTGAATTCTTATATGACCAAGAAATAAGAGGTTTAGCACAAGTTTCTGTTTCTGGAGAATCAGGTTTAAAATATTCTATTGATTATATTGTTTCTGAAACAAAATCACAACCAGAAAAACTAGTTAACTTTACAAACAACTTAGATTTCAACAAAATAACTAATGAAGCTTATATTTACCGTGATATCAAACCAAAC
>NZ_MJAA01000219.1:0-476 GCF_001743375.1 Enterobacter sp. IF2SW-B1
ATATATCAAGATCAGAATTTATGGACTCAGTATATGAATTATATAAGCAATTTGATAAACTAAGAGATTTATTTAAAGAAGARGGACATGAMCCATGGACATCATGTGAATTTGACGTTACAAGAGACGGYAAATTGAATGTWTCWTTTGATTATATTGATTGGGTGAATTCAGAGTTTGGACAAATGGGAAGAGAACATTATAACATGTATAAAAAATTTGGAATTTCGCCTGAAAAAGAATATGCCATAAATTGGGGTGAAAAAATAAAAAATTATGTTAAAGAGCAAGAAGAAACTAACCTTTAGGGGAGATAATATGACTTTCGAAGAAAAACTAAGTCAAATGTACAAYGARATTGCRAATGAGATYAGTGGGATGATACCAGTAGAGTGGGAAAAGGTATATACAATTGCCTACCTAGATGATGAAGGTGGAGAAGTCGTTTTTAATTATACTAAACCAGGTAGCGATGA
>NZ_MJAA01000022.1:0-3219 GCF_001743375.1 Enterobacter sp. IF2SW-B1
AAGAATACAAAGGGAAGCGAAACCGCGAGGTCAAGCAAATCCCATAAAGTTGTTCTCAGTTCGGATTGTAGTCTGCAACTCGACTACAKGAAGCTGGAATCGCTAGTAATCGTAGATCAGCATGCTACGGTGAATACGTTCCCGGGTCTTGTACACACCGCCCGTCACACCACGAGAGTTTGTAACACCCGAAGCCGGTGGAGTAACCTTTTAGGAGCTAGCCGTCGAAGGTGGGACAAATGATTGGGGTGAAGTCGTAACAAGGTAGCCGTATCGGAAGGTGCGGCTGGATCACCTCCTTYCTAAGGATATATTCGGAACATCTTCTTYAGAAGATGYGGAATAACGTGACATATTGTATTCAGTTTTGAATGTTTATTTAACATTCAAATATTTTTTGGTTAAAGYGATATTGCTTATGCGAGCGCTTGACTAAAAAGAAATTGTACATTGAAAACTAGATAAGTAAGTAAAATATAGATTTTACCAAGCAAAACCGAGTGAATAAAGAGTTTTAAATAAGCTTGAATTCATAARAAATAATCGCTAGTGTTCGAAAGAACACTCACAAGATTAATAACGCGTTTAAATCTTTTTATAAAARAACGTAACTTCATGTTAACGTTTGACTTATAAAAATGGTGGAAACATAGATTAAGTTATTAAGGGCGCACGGTGGATGCCTTGGCACTAGAAGCCGATGAAGGACGTTACTAACGACGATATGCTTTGGGKAGCTGTAAGTAAGCKTTGATCCAGAGATTTCCGAATGGGGRAACCCARCAYRAGTTATGTYRTGTTATCGAYAWGTGAATWCATAGCATATCAGAAGGCAAACCCGGAGAACTGAAACATCTTAGTACCCGGAGGAAGAGAAAGAAAATTCGATTCCCTTAGTAGCGGCGAGCGAAACGGGAAGAGCCCAAACCAAYAAGCTTGCTTRTTGGGGTTGTAGGACACTCTATACGGAGTTACAAAGGAMKAYATTARACGAATCATCTGGAAAGWTGAATCAAAGAAGGTAATAATCCTGTAGTYGAAAATRTWKTCTCTCTTGAGTGGATCCTGAGTACGACRGAGCACGTGAAATTCCGTCGGAATCTGGGAGGACCATCTCCTAAGGCTAAATACTCTCTAGTGACCGATAGTGAACCAGTACCGTGAGGGAAAGGTGAAAAGYACCCCGGAAGGGGAGTGAAAKAGAACYTGAAACCGTGTGCTTACAAGTAGTCAGAGCCCGTTAATGGGTGATGGCGTGCCTTTTGTAGAATGAACCGGCGAGTTACGATYTGATGCAAGGTTAAGCAGWAAATGTGGAGCCGTAGCGAAAGCGAGTCTGAATAGGGCGTWTAGTATTTGGTCGTAGACCCGAAACCAGGTGATCTACCCWTGGTCAGGTTGAAGTTCAGGTAACACTGAATGGAGGACCGAACCGACTTACGTTGAAAAGTGAGCGGATGAACTGWGGGTAGCGGAGAAATTCCAATCGAACYTGGAGATAGCTGGTTCTCTCCGAAATAGCTTTAGGGCTAGCCTCAAGTGATGATTATTGGAGGTAGAGCACTGTTTGGACGAGGGGCCCCTCTCGGGTTACCGAATTCAGACAAACTCCGAATGCCAATTAATTTAACTTGGGAGTCAGAACATGGGTGATAAGGTCCRTGTTCGAAAGGGAAACAGCCCAGACCACCAGCTAAGGTCCCAAAATATATGTTAAGTGGAAAAGGATGTGGCGTTGCCCAGACAACTAGGATGTTGGCTTAGMAGCAGCCATCATTTAAAGAGTGCGTAATAGCTCACTAGTCGAGTGACACTGCGCCGAAAATGTACCGGGGCTAAACATATTACCGAAGCTGTGGATTGTCCTTTGGACAATGGTAGGAGAGCGTTCTAAGGGCGTTGAAGCATGATCGYAAGGACATGTGGAGCGCTTAGAAGTGAGAATGCCGGTGTGAGTAGCGAAAGAYGGGTGAGAATCCCGTCCACCGATTGACTAAGGTTTCCAGAGGAAGGCTCGTCCGCTCTGGGTTAGTCGGGTCCTAAGCTGAGGCCGACAGGCGTAGGCGATGGATAACAGGTTGATATTCCTGTACCACCTATAATCGTTTTAATCGATGGGGGGACGCAGTAGGATAGGCGAAGCGTGCGATTGGATTGCACGTCTAAGCAGTAAGGCTGAGTATTAGGCAAATCCGGTACTCGTTAAGGCTGAGCTGTGATGGGGAGARGAMATTGTKTCYTCGAGTCGTTGATTTCACACTGCCGAGAAAAGCCTCTAGATAGARAWTAGGTGCCCGTACCGCAAACCGACACAGGTAGTCAAGATGAGAATTCTAAGGTGAGCGAGCGAACTCTCGTTAAGGAACTCGGCAAAATGACCCCGTAACTTCGGGAGAAGGGGTGCTCTTTAGGGTKMMMGCCCAGAAGAGCCGCAGTGAATAGGCCCAAGCGACTGTTTATCAAAAACACAGGTCTCTGCTAAACCGTAAGGTGATGTATAGGGGCTGACGCCTGCCCGGTGCTGGAAGGTTAAGAGGAGTGGTTAGCTTCTGCGAAGCTACGAATCGAAGCCCCAGTAAACGGCGGCCGTAACTATAACGGTCCTAAGGTAGCGAAATTCCTTGTCGGGTAAGTTCCKACCCGCACGAAAGGCGTAACGATTTGGGCACTGTCTCAACGAGAGACTCGGTGAAATCATAGTACCTGTGAAGATGCAGGTTACCCGCGACAGGACGGAAAGACCCCGTGGASCTTTACTGTAGCCTGATATTGAAATTCGGCACAGCTTGTACAGGATAGGTAGGAGCCTTTGAAACGTGAGCGCTAGCTTACGTGGAGGCGYTGGTGGGATACTACCCTAGCTGTGTTGGCTTTCTAACCCGCACCACTTATCGTGGTGGGAGACAGTGTCAGGCGGGCAGTTTGACTGGGGCGGTCGCCTCCTAAAAGGTAACGGAGGCGCTCAAAGGTTCCCTCAGAATGGTTGGAAATCATTCATAGAGTGTAAAGGCATAAGGGAGCTTGACTGCGAGACCTACAAGTCGAGCAGGGTCGAWAGACGGACTTAGTGATCCGGTGGTTCCGCATGGAAGGGCCATCGCTCAACGGATAAAAGCTACCCCGGGGATAACAGGCTTATCTCCCCCAAGAGTTCACATCGACGGGGAGGTTTGGCACCTCGATGTCGGCTCAYCGCATCCTGGGGCTGTAGTCGGTCCC
>NZ_MJAA01000220.1:0-476 GCF_001743375.1 Enterobacter sp. IF2SW-B1
ATATATCAAGATCAGAATTTATGGACTCAGTATATGAATTATATAAGCAATTTGATAACAAGTTGTGATG
The DNA here is from genome assembly GCF_001743375.1 of Enterobacter sp. IF2SW-B1. Classification (NCBI taxonomy): domain Bacteria; kingdom Pseudomonadati; phylum Pseudomonadota; class Gammaproteobacteria; order Enterobacterales; family Enterobacteriaceae; genus Enterobacter; species Enterobacter sp. IF2SW-B1. The sequence goes on from NZ_MJAA01000220.1 coordinate 71, forward strand.
AAACAAGCGTTAGTGTTATAAAAAATGGCAGAGATATTTTATCAAATACAGTTTTAAGTCAGATTGAAAGTCATAAACGATTTGGCGGTGTCGTTCCCGAAGTGGCAAGTAGACATCACGTTGAAGGTATAACAACAACAATAAACGAGGCTCTAGTGGATGCCGATGTATCAATGGAAGATATTGATGCCATAGCGGTTACAGAAGGCCCTGGACTAATTGGTGCGTTACTAATAGGTGTTAATGCAGCCAAAGCATTGGCATTTGCTTACGATAAGCCACTTATTCCTGTTCATCATATTGCAGGACATATATATGCTAATCACATAGAAGAGCCATTAACATTCCCGCTAATTGCACTTATTGTTTCAGGTGGACATACTGAATTAGTTTATATGAAAGATCA
>NZ_MJAA01000221.1:0-476 GCF_001743375.1 Enterobacter sp. IF2SW-B1
CAATCGTGTTGTGGGCGAAATTAAATGAGTAAATATACATAAATACTAGCGGTGTACACAAGTTGTGATGAAACAAGCGTTAGTGTTATAAAAAATGGCAGAGATATTTTATCAAATACAGTTTTAAGTCAGATTGAAAGTCATAAACGATTTGGCGGTGTCGTTCCCGAAGTGGCAAGTAGACATCACGTTGAAGGTATAACAACAACAATAAACGAGGCTCTAGTGGATGCCGATGTATCAATGGAAGATATTGATGCCATAGCGGTTACAGAAGGCCCTGGACTAATTGGTGCGTTACTAATAGGTGTTAATGCAGCCAAAGCATTGGCATTTGCTTACGATAAGCCACTTATTCCAGTTCATCATATTGCAGGACATATATATGCTAATCACATAGAAGAGCCATTAACATTCCCGCTAATTGCACTTATTGTTTCAGGTGGACATACTGAATTAGTTTATATGAAAGATCA
>NZ_MJAA01000222.1:0-474 GCF_001743375.1 Enterobacter sp. IF2SW-B1
GCCACGGACTATATCCATAACGCGGGCTTTATCGAAACCGGCATGAAGCATCAGGTCACGCTCGGGAAAAGTTATCGCAGCGCGCTGCGTGAGCGGGGTGAAGCGCGCGGCCATGAAGTGGAAGAAGTAGGCAAGCATGGCAGGTGGGAGATTAAGGGCGTTCCGGAAGACGGCAGGGACGAATATTCCTCCCGGGGCAGGGAAATTCAGGGTGCCGGGGGGGCTGAAGCCACGCGGCGCAGCCGGGATGTGGCCGCCAAAGACACCCGCCGGGCGAAAGTCGACCCTTCGAGGATGCGCCTGATGGAACGCGGGCTGGGCCAGATGAAGGAGAAGGGATTTGACCTGAAGGCGTATCAGGAGAGCGTGGTGCCGAGTGATGCAGGGCTTCGTGAGACCGCGCCTCAGCCGGAGCGAGATCACCAGGCTAAGCCGGTTCCTGCCGGGCCTGAGCTGGCTTCTCTGCAGACGTCG
>NZ_MJAA01000223.1:0-473 GCF_001743375.1 Enterobacter sp. IF2SW-B1
CTTCCCGACCATTTCACTGACCGCCAGCGCGGGCGTCGGCAGCGACTCGCTCTCCTCCCTGTTCAGCCACGGCATGAAGGTCTGGTCATTCGCGCCGTCCATCACCCTGCCGCAGTTCAGCGGTGGCAACAATCTGGCACAGCTGCGTTCAGCAGAGGCCGAGAAAACAGGGATAAGTGAGACCTAAGAAAAATGCATCCAGAAAGAGATTAAAAATGTGGCCGACTCGTTGGCGCCGCGAGAAACCGTCCGTCACACGGCCGCTGTTCAGCGGTGGCGACAATCTGGCGCAGCTGCGATATGCAGAAGCCGAGAAAAAAGGGTTAATAGCGACCTACGAAAAAGCCATCCAGAGCGCGTATAAAGACGTGGCCGACTCGCTGGCGCACCGTGAAACGCTCAGCGAGCAGCATGATGCCCAGCGAGAATACGTGGCGGCCGAGCAAAAAACGCTAGATATGACAACACCCAAC
>NZ_MJAA01000224.1:0-473 GCF_001743375.1 Enterobacter sp. IF2SW-B1
TGCCCTGCCGATAATACGAAACGGTCTCTATTGAAGTAATCTTTAGATTGTGGATTAAAATTCAGATGACGTGTCCACAAAGTGTAAGCCATTGGGGCAGCTCCCATAGGTAATCCTGGATGACCAGAATTCGCTTTTTCGATTGTGTCGATACTTAGTGCACGTAGCGTATCAACAGCTAATTGATCTTTTTCATTAAACATCTTGTGTATCTTCCCTTCTTCAATTTTATCAAATACATTATAACTTATTTTAAAATAAAAAGATAAGTAAAATACTTATTCCAAGTTATAATGTCAGAAAATTCTTTACAGATTTGTGATTTAATTTTCATTATCTCTTTTTTGTTGTATCTCTTTAATTTTTTCAGGTGTTACATCATTACCTTCTGGATCAATTACTTTAGTATTTTCAATTTGTTGTTTAAACCCTTTTCTAAAACTCTCAAGATAAGCTTTTCTTAAGGCTGTTTG
>NZ_MJAA01000225.1:0-470 GCF_001743375.1 Enterobacter sp. IF2SW-B1
AAATGCAGGCGCACATGTAGTTGATGAGTCAGTAGTTGTAGACAACAATATTGTAACAAGTCGAGTACCAGACGATTTAGATGATTTTAATCGAGAAATTGTTAAACAATTACAATAGAAGTATTGTGGTTATCGATTGTTAAAATTTATATATTTTCGATTGAAATGAAATATGGATTTCAGTTTTAAAAAATGAATAACAAATAAAAGGTCATCTCTATTGGCATTTAGTAGGGATGGTCTTTTATTTTTTTAAAATATAACAATATTTGACATGATTAATATATAAAATCACAATGATTTAACTATAATCTTTTCAAAAAACAAAAAAAGTAAGTATGATGGCGTATACGATTGTAAGCCCTTGGACTGATTTTCCCAAAAAGTGTAGCCTATTTGTGATAGTACTGGTAAACTCAAGGTATATACTAAGTGAGTTTTAAAAGAAGGAGCAAACGCATGAAAAGAAG
>NZ_MJAA01000226.1:0-469 GCF_001743375.1 Enterobacter sp. IF2SW-B1
GCCAAAAACATTAACCAGTATAATTTTCTGTCCAAAAAGGTTGTTTTTCATCATTAAAATCAACACCAACACCTAATATTTTAAACGTATCATTTAAAATATTTTTTCTGTGACCAATAGAATTCATTAATCCTTGATGTGCATAGATACTACTAACTTGACCATATGCTAAATTCTCTCCGGCTGAGTTAAATGTAATACCATCTTTTTTCAATCGATCAAATGGTGACTGACCTTTTAAATTTGTATGATCAAAATAATGATTTTTGGCCATATCTTTACTATGCTTACGAGCAGTTTCAGAATTCTGTTTAGAATACTTCAATGTAGATAATTGATGTTGTTTTCTTTCAGCATTAACTAAATCAAAATTTTGTAGTTCAAAACTATCTGCAAGCGATTTCGAAGGTGCTCAATATTGTTCTTTTAATCTATTTTCCATAGCATCACTTACTTGTAAAACAGCTGT
>NZ_MJAA01000227.1:0-469 GCF_001743375.1 Enterobacter sp. IF2SW-B1
GCGGGCGCGGGGGCCGGTGTCGGTTCTAGTGGCTGGAGGGGGCGGCGGGGTGGGGCCGGGCCGCTCGCTGCTCTTCGCCGCCGGTTGAACGCGCGCGCCAGCGCGCGCCGGGGCTTCTGGCCGCGCTTGGCGAGAACCGCTTCCCGCAGGTGCTGGACGCCGGCTGTGGTCCCGGCAGCAACAGCCGCGACTGGCGCGAGGCGGGGAGCGAGGTGACGGCCCTCGCCCTGTCGCCCGCCATGCTGGACGAGGCGCGCCAGCAGCCGGCTGCGCACCACTATGTAGAGGCGGATATCGAGGCGATCCCGCTGGCGGATGCGCAGGTCGATCTGGTCTGGAGCCATCTGGCGGTGCAGTGGTGCAGCCGCCTGCCGCAGGCGTTACGCGAGCTTTATCGCGTCGCACGCCCGGGCGGAAAGATGGCCTTTACCACCTAGCTGGAAAGTTCGCACCCGGCGCTGAATCAGCC
>NZ_MJAA01000228.1:0-468 GCF_001743375.1 Enterobacter sp. IF2SW-B1
AGTAGAATATGTTTTTTCTTGTGCATCAACGTTTTGTCTAGCGTTAGTAGATGTATCAAAGGGATAATTAAGGTGTTTTTCTTTTTCTAATTGATTTTCTAATTTTTGAATCTTTTTATTACTCTCTAATGTCAGAACTTGCTGATTCTCAAGCAATTTTGATCTTTCTTGCAACTCTTTTCTGTAAAATTCAATTGTTGTTTCATGACGACTTTCTTGTTTTTCAATTTGATTATTTAAAGTATCAATCTGATTTTTAAGTATTTCTACTATTTGAGCATCGCTTTTAGATTCAAAATTAATATTATCCGACTCTTTTTTTTGTTTGTCTTCAGTAGCACTTTCAAAACCATATTTCTTTTTATTTTCATTTACTCTTTGAATGATTTTTTCTATATCGCTATCTTCTTTAATAAACGAAGTGTTTTCCTGTGTTATTGTCTCTATATTCAATCGCTTAATATTATT
>NZ_MJAA01000229.1:0-468 GCF_001743375.1 Enterobacter sp. IF2SW-B1
GATTAGTTTTTGGTTAACATCTTCGTGTATGAAGTAAGCAGAGCCATAATGAGAGTAATGTTCCATATAACCTATTTCATTGATCGATTGTTTATTAGGATTCAATAATAAATTATCATATGTGACTAACTCATCTTCAATATAAATTTCATTTATTAAATGCATATATTGATACTTGAAGGCTTCGCCAGTTTTTGAATAACCAGGAGTTAAAATATCAGTATAAAATAATGAACTAGAATTATTGAGATTGAACGTATTGTGTTGATAAAATTTAGCATTTTCATATGCGATGATTGGATCAGCGACATATTCTAAATATGCGTTATCTTTCAAATTAAAAGTTTGATACTGCTCAACATGATTGGAAGGTGTCTTGTATATTTTTGTTGCACCTTGAGATGTCAATGTCACTTTAGCGTTATCTTCGACATTCACATTCATACGGTAACGATCTCCATCTAAATA
>NZ_MJAA01000023.1:0-2135 GCF_001743375.1 Enterobacter sp. IF2SW-B1
TTGTTTACCTCACTGGATTGTTACCGGTAAGGCCCGCCTTACCGGCGGGAAAATGGCGAACGTTATCCCACCTGAATTCGACAGGTGATAATAATGATTGATTCGAATAGCACAAAGTGTGTTTTCATCGACATTCAAGTTAACAGGGTTTGGATGAAAAACCAGCATTTTTTCACTTATACGCTTAATGTCCGCTGTTCGCTCTCAGCGGACCTTCAGCTCAGTTAGATCGTCCGCTCTGTGCCAGGAGCGGACGTTGAGGAGAATATTATTTTGATGTGAAATATTTGCGTAATATTTTTTCTAATAGCGAGAAAACGACCGTCACCCTTTTGGGAGTAATCAGCTGGTAAGGTCGATATAAATAAAATTGCCATTTCTCCTGTCGGAGTTCTGGCAGTGGGGGAACAAGTTGGCCGCTTGCTAAGTACTCCCTACAGATAAAATCGCTGGATTGTACAACCGTTTTTCCGGCCAATGCAGCCTGAATTTCGGCGTATGGGTCTGTAGTATAAAACTCAATATGACGAGGGACGAAAGTGTTCACTGCGTCACTCATAAACTCAAATGATTTTCCCGTCTCAGGATTAATTAAACCACTAAATGGATAACGCTGTCGAAGATCTTCTAAATCAGTAGGTGCTCCCAGACGCTCAATAAGTTCAGGGGATGCAACCAAAATATGTTCAACTTGTCCGATGTTTTTAATGATAAAGTTTGGATTAGGTTCTCGCCCTACACGTATACCTATATCGATACGATGCTCAATAGTATCAAGTTTCATCATATCTAAACGCCAGTCGATAAATAACTCAGGATAGGGGCGTAGTGCAGTCAAGAGTTCATACAAAATTTGTTCATGATTTGGAAATCGAAGTAATGTGATGCGAACAATACCTTTCATTTCATTATCATCTTTCGCCATCTGAAATAATTTTTCAGAATCTTCCAGCAGTCGCTTCGCTTGGGGTAAAAATAGTTCGCCGAAACTGGTGAGAAAGATCGAACGAGTATTGCGTTTGAATAAAGGTTCACCAAGTTGTTTCTCCAACTCAGCGACTGTTCGGGTTACTACTGATGGTGAAACCGACAGTTTGATGGCTGCTTCGCGGAAGTTCAAGGTCTCAGAGGCGATGATGAAAAATTTTAGTGCATCAAGTTTGTTCATGATTATTGTGAAATTTGCAATAATGTATTTTGATAATAGCAATTAATTTGCAACTATTCCAGCCATATAATCGAACAATCAAATAAGTAACCTGTCTTACTTTTTATCAGAACTCAAAAGAGTAAATTATGTCAATTCAACCAGTAGAGTTAAACAAAGCCTATCGTTTATTACAGGTCGGGCCAACCACGATGATATCGGCTAAAAATGATGGCATTGAAAATGTCATGGCAGCGGCCTGGGTGGGATTAGTAGGCAATAACAAAGTGATGGCTTTTATAGGTCCACAGGCATTTACTCGCGGGCTTGTAGAAAAAAGCGGATATTACGCTGTCCAGATCCCAGTAGTAAATCAGATGGAAATGGTTTTATATGCTGGAGGCCACAGTTATTCCGACACACCAGATAAAAATAGTAAAATCCCACTATTTTATCAGAAAGAGTTTGATCTGCCTCTAGTTGAAGGTTGCGCTGGCTGGTTAGTATGTAAGGTCATACCCAATGAAGAAAATGAAAAGCAGCACAACTTGTTCTTGGGGGAAATTGTCGGAGCATGGAGTGATGACCGCGTTTTCAGAAATGGGCACTGGATTTTTGATGATGCGCCTGATGAATTACGTACTGTCCATTACGTAGCTGGTGGACAGTTTTATGCCATTGGCAAAGGTACAAAATTTAATTATGGTCCGGGAAAAGACTAATCCTTACTTCTGTATAAATGTAGCCATATAACATGGCTACATAGAGGTAGTAGCAAAAAAAATAACAATTAAGATGTCCGCTTTTCGCTCTCAGCGGACCTTCAGCTCAGTTAGATCGTCCGCTCTGTGCCAAAAGCAGACGTTGAAAACATTGTAGAATCGAATATTGCTATAAAAGCTAGAAGAATTAATAAGCCGCCAGCAGACGGCTTATGTGTAGAAAGGTAGATTCAGCTGTATTCAACGATATTAAACCCTTCATCAGC
>NZ_MJAA01000230.1:0-466 GCF_001743375.1 Enterobacter sp. IF2SW-B1
AACCGGGTTGGGCATAAGAACGCTAGCGGCGGGGGTCCGTACCGGATGTGAAACCGTAAGCCACCGCCCATTCCGTAATACCCAACTTTAATCAGCACTAGCCCGATACCCACGCGAACGCCATCCCGGGATATACCCCGCGCGACTATCTCCCCCACTGGCTCCGCCTGGGGGTGCGCGACTACGGCATTGACGGTTTCCGGGTGGATACCGCGAAGCACGGCGAGCTTGCGGCCGGGCAACAGTTAAAGGACCAGGCTAGGCAGGCGCTGGCCGCGGGGAAAGGGGCCAACCCGGACAAAAAGCTGGATAACGCACCGTTCTGGATGACCGGCGAGGCCTGGGGGCACGGAGTGATGCAAAGCGACTATTACCGCCACGGTTTCGACGCGATGATCAACTTTGATTATCAGGAGCAGGCGGCAAAAGCGGTGGATTGCCTGGCCGATATGGATCTCACCTGGCA
>NZ_MJAA01000231.1:0-465 GCF_001743375.1 Enterobacter sp. IF2SW-B1
GCACAAGCTTGCCAACATCGAATGAATATCAAAACGAAAAGTTAGCTAATGAATTAAAATCGTTATTAGATGAACTAAATGTTAATGAATTAGCTACTGGAAGTTTAAACACTTATTATAAGCGAACTATAAAAATTTCAGGTCAAAAAGCAATGTATGCTCTTAAGTCAAAAGACTTTAAGAAAATGTCAGAAGCAAAATATCAACTTCAAAAGATTTATAACGAAATTGACGAAGCACTAAAAAGTAAATATTAAAAAACCACCCGTAAAAGGGTGGTTTTAATTTTCTAGATAATATAAAAGTGTTCATAAATAAAACAGTATAGGCAAACAATAAAGTATTGAAAAAAGTAAGTTTAATATGAAAATTGTTAAATGAACGACATCTTTAGTTTTTATAAATATCAAGAAAATAATCACACTCAAAATAAATAACGAAACTCAAGTCATAGGCGTCCATACA
>NZ_MJAA01000232.1:0-463 GCF_001743375.1 Enterobacter sp. IF2SW-B1
TTTTGCTAATATTTACAACAATTTTTAACAAATTATGTTAAAAAAAGTATTAAAACTAGTTGACTTATTTTAACAACAATGATATAATAAGTTTGTACAGGAAACCGAACATGAGGGAGGTGATATTATGAAAAGTACATTTGATTACAACTTACTAATGGACAGAATGAATGAATATAGATACAGTCAAAATTCATTAGCTAATGCTATACCTATTTCAAGAACATCGATAAATCACAAGTTGAAAGGTAAAAATTTATTTACACAATGGGAAATAAAAAGGATTTGTGAACTATTAGATATTCCGCCCAACAAAGTAGGGCAATATTTTTTTAAAGTAAAAGTTCGGAAAACTGTACAATAGCTTTCGAATCACTGGAGGTCAACAATGAAAAATATATGTATTGAAATAAATAAAGAATATTTAAACGGATTAGTACAAAAGAAAGTTGATGAAATCTTA
>NZ_MJAA01000233.1:0-462 GCF_001743375.1 Enterobacter sp. IF2SW-B1
ACTTACTTAGATACAGGTCAATGAAGTTTATGGATAGTACTTTTTTTGTAACTAGATTTGATTGATTCAGGTAATGTGAATTAAGTATTGAAAATTGTATACAAAGTTTTAGTGCAAATAAAATAGTTGAAAAGTTATCCATTTGTAAAATAATGAAAACTAGTAAATAGTTGAAGTGATATATGTAATTTGCGAAACGATATATAGTATTTCCTTTGTAGAAATTTAACATATATCATTCGAATTACTAATTTGTTAAAATCAACAGTAAGATTAGAAGTAGATGATATTGAAATTTGGCAAACAATTTAATCTATATAAAACTACAACGAAACACAGAAAGGAAGTTGTCAGATGAAAATAGCAACTCTGAACAAAGGCAAAGAAACAAAATATTTTAATGGATATCCTTTAATTGAAGAAGAGGATATCTATTCACAAGATCATTTAAAAGAAGGAGAT
>NZ_MJAA01000234.1:0-461 GCF_001743375.1 Enterobacter sp. IF2SW-B1
TGCATTAGGTGAGTTTGGTGCTACATTAATGGTTGCAGGATATATTCCAAATAAAACCAATACACTACCTTTAGAAATATACTTCTTAGTGGAACAAGGTAGAGAAAATGAAGCGTGGTTATGGGTATTAGTGCTAGTCGCATTCTCTATTGTGGGTATATCTACAATTAATTTATTGAATAAAGATAAATATAAGGAGGTCGACTAGATGCTTAAAATCAATTTAAAATATCAATTAAAGAATACTTTAATTCGCATCAATATAGATGATACTGAACCAAAAATTTATGCAGTTCGTGGTCCATCTGGCATTGGTAAAACTACTGTTTTAAATATGATTGCCGGATTACGTAAAGCAGATGAAGCTATTATCGAAGTGAATGGGCAATTGCTAACTGATACGGCAAAAAACGTGAATGTTAAAATTCAACAACGACGTATTGGATATCTGTTTCAAGACT
>NZ_MJAA01000235.1:0-460 GCF_001743375.1 Enterobacter sp. IF2SW-B1
CGTGACGATCCCGATCGGCGCTGCGACGGAAGTGATTGCCGCCGAGGGGAAGATCGTCACCGCTGGCGGGATCGCCACCCACATCCCCTGGATCTGCCCGCAGCAGGCGGAAGCGGCGCTGGTCTCCGGCGTCACCACCATGATTGGCGGCGGCCCCGGACCGGCGGCGGGCACCAACGCCACCCCCTGCACGCCGGGGCCGTGGTATATCGCCCGCATGCTGCCGGCCGCCGATACGCTGCCGGTGAATATTGGCCTGCTCGGCAAAGGTAACGGCTCCCACCCGGATGCCCTGCGCGCGCAGATCGCCGCCGGCGCCATCGGGCGGAAGATCCACGAAGACTGGGGCGAGACGCCCGCGGCGATCAACTGCTCTCTGGAGGTGGCCGAAGAGATGGATATTCAGGTGGCGCTGCACTGCGACACGCTGAACGAGTCCGGGGTTGTCGAAGACCCGCTG
>NZ_MJAA01000236.1:0-457 GCF_001743375.1 Enterobacter sp. IF2SW-B1
ATCAATCTCATCTGTTCCCATATACATTGTGCCATCTAAATCGATTAAATACGCTTTATACTGTTTCATTATTGATTTTCTCCTTTACGAAAAGCTGTTACTGGTACATTTTCTTGATGTAAAAATGTCGTTACTTCTGTAATAAATTGTTTGTAATAAGGTAATGCGTCATCAAACATTGGCATGATAACCTTAATATCTAAGACTGTGTAATCATATGTAAATTGTTTACGAATATCGACAGTTTTATTAATCGCCTGCTGTGTTTCTTTAGTAATAACATTTTCTAGTTCTAATATATCAATCACATCTTTATAATTACCAGGATCCCTTTAAATAAATCCATCGAGAACCATATTCCCTATATCTACCGATGACTCTATCTACCTTTGAGCTATACGTTCAAATTCATAATGACTGTGCTTACTCTTATAATAATCATCCGTTAATGCGTGTA
>NZ_MJAA01000237.1:0-456 GCF_001743375.1 Enterobacter sp. IF2SW-B1
ATCGGCCCCGGGAAAGCGGCCAACAGTACGCTGCTCTTCCCGCTGGTGGCGCTCTCTATCTCAACGGTGTATGAAGGATACGTCTGCCACATCAACCGAATCGACGGTTTCCTGCTGAATCTGGGCGGGAATATGGTGATGTACACGAGACCAGAGACCTGGTACAGGCGCCTGCATACGGTGTAAAACTCTTGCTTCTTAAGACCCCTATTCCTCTCATCCCCAGCGTGCCGTAATCCATTGCCCAGGCGTTCGTACCCCTTCCTTCCAGACCTCTGCGCTGACCGCCCATCCCGATCATATTGCCCCGCGCGACGCCGTACGTGGCGAGGGCGGCAAGGCCAAGGCCCGCCAGGAGCGATACGCTCCAGCCGCGGGCCAGCAGGGTGTCCCAGAAAAGGGGCACGATCCCTACAAGACCCAGCGCCGCCGCCGGCCAGAAACGCGCGGGCGGGC
>NZ_MJAA01000238.1:0-456 GCF_001743375.1 Enterobacter sp. IF2SW-B1
AAATAAATAAAAAATTGAATAACTGATGTTGTTATTATGATTAATGTTACATTAAAGCAACTTCAATCATGGATTCCTTGTGAAATTGAAGATCAATTTTTAAATCAAGAGATAAATGGAGTCACAATTGATTCACGATCAATTTCTAAAAATATGTTATTTATACCATTTAAAGGTGAAAATGTTGACGGTCATCGCTTTGTCTCTAAAGCATTACAAGATGGTGCTGGGGCTGCTTTTTATCAAAAAGGTACATCTATAGATGAAAATGTAAGCGGGCCTATTATATGGGTTGAAGACACATTAACGGCATTACAGCAATTGGCACAAGCTTACTTGAGACATGTAAACCCTAAAGTAATTGCCGTCACAGGGTCTAATGGTAAAACAACGACTAAAGATATGATTGAAAGTGTATTGCATACCGAATTTAAAGTTAAGAAAACGCAAGGTAAT
>NZ_MJAA01000239.1:0-456 GCF_001743375.1 Enterobacter sp. IF2SW-B1
CCATCTGTAGAATAACCTAATGCAACGTCTAACTTCCCTGAGATTAATGCGTCAAAAACGAGACCTATTTGCATTGGTCGCACGGTACCAAAGTCGAAACCATACTCTTTTTTAAATCCTTCATAGCCATCGCCTTTACGATTCATCCATGAACTATCCATACCTAAACGTAAATCTTTACTATGCTTTGCTAAGTCTGAAACCGTCTCTAAATGATATTTTTTAGCAGTCTCTTTCGTTACCATAAAGGCATACGTATTCGCAAAACCATACGAATTGAAAAACGTTTGATCAAATTTCTGTTTAAATCCTTGTTGCGTTGCTATCATTGCTTTCTTAGGATCTTTGATTGGTGCTTCCTTTAAAACTCCCGTTAAATCTGTGCCATTATATCTAACACCTGATATATTAGCATCCCCATTAATTAAGGCATTATGTTGAATCGTACTTGACCCT
>NZ_MJAA01000024.1:0-1653 GCF_001743375.1 Enterobacter sp. IF2SW-B1
AACTTTATGGGATTTGCTTGACCTCGCGGTTTCGCTGCCCTTTGTATTGTCCATTGTAGCACGTGTGTAGCCCAAATCATAAGGGGCATGATGATTTGCCGTCATCCCCACCTTCCTCCGGTTTGTCACCGGCAGTCAACTTAGAGTGCCCAACTTAATGATGGCAACTAAGCTTAAGGGTTGCGCTCGTTGCGGGACTTAACCCAACATCTCACGACACGAGCTGACGACAACCAKGCACCACCTGTCACTTTGTCCCCCGAAGGGGAAGGCTCTATSTCTAGAGTTGTCAAAGGATGTCAAGAYTTGGTAAGGTTCTTCGCGTTGCTTCGRATTAAACCACATGCTCCACCGCTTGWGCGGGTCCCCGTCAATTCCTTTGAGTTTCAACCTTGCGGTCGTACTCCCCAGGCGGAGTGCTTAATGCGTTAGCTGCAGCACTAAGGGGCGGAAACCCCCTAACACTTAGCACTCATCGTTTACGGCGTGGACTACCAGGGTATCTAATCCTGTTTGATCCCCACGCTTTCGCACATCAGCGTCAGTTACAGACCAGAAAGTCGCCTTCGCCACTGGTGTTCCTCCATATCTCTGCGCATTTCACCGCTACACATGGAATTCCACTTTCCTCTTCTGCACTCAAGTTTTCCAGTTTCCAATGACCCTCCACGGTTGAGCCGTGGGCTTTCACATCAGACTTAAAAAACCGCCTACGCGCGCTTTACGCCCAATAATTCCGGATAACGCTTGCCACCTACGTATTACCGCGGCTGCTGGCACGTAGTTAGCCGTGGCTTTCTGATTAGGTACCGTCAAGAYGTGCACAGTTACTTACACATWTGTTCTTCCCTAATAACAGAGTTTTACGATCCGAAGACCTTCATCACTCACGCGGCGTTGCTCCGTCAGGCTTTCGCCCATTGCGGAAGATTCCCTACTGCTGCCTCCCGTAGGAGTCTGGACCGTGTCTCAGTTCCAGTGTGGCCGATCACCCTCTCAGGTCGGCTAYGYATCGTTGCCTTGGTAAGCCGTTACCTTACCAACTAGCTAATGCAGCGCGGATCCATCTATAAGTGACAGCAAGACCGTCTTTCACTTTTGAACCATGCGGTTCAAAATATTATCCGGTATTWGCTCCGGTTTCCCGAAGTTATCCCAGTCTTATAGGTAGGTTATCCACGTGTTACTCACCCGTCCGCCGCTAACATCAGAGAAGCAAGCTTCTCGTCCGTTCGCTCGACTTGCATGTATTMGGCACGCCGCCAGCGTTCATCCTGAGCCAGGATCAAACTCTCCATAAAAATTATGATGTTTGATTAGCTCATAAATACTAAATAATGTTTGTAACTTATAGTTACGTTTTTTGGAATTAACGTTGACATATTGTCATTCAGTTTTCAATGTTCATTAATGTTCAATCTCTTTTATTGTACTTCATTAAATTATTGAAGTCAATAACTTTTTGAACGATTACTTTATTTATTYTATATTGTTWTTATAGTTATTTCTTAAGTTGAGTTGTGTTGTTTGACTCAACAAATAAATACTATACAGGCTTTCAAACTGCTTAACAACAGTAAAAATTACACCTTTACTATCCATTCTGAACGCTCTCATTCTAAAAATCGAACTTAAAGAAATTACAATTGTTAA
>NZ_MJAA01000240.1:0-455 GCF_001743375.1 Enterobacter sp. IF2SW-B1
ATGATGGTGGTTTCGAGCCGCAAACGAATGATGAAAACGGCGAAATTGAAATCATCATTGCTAAGCAACGTAATGGTCCAACAGGCACAGTTAAGTTACACTTTATGAAACAATATAATAAATTTACAGATATCGATTATGCACATGCTGATATGATGTAAAAAAGTTTTTCCGTACAATAATCACTTTAGTGATAAAATTGTACGGTTTTTATTTTGTTCTGAACGGGTTGATATATGTTAAGTTTGTGTATTGAAAGTGATGGATTAGTGCTGACAACGCCTCTGTTAAAGGGTTTTTAGGACGTTTAAGACGATTTGTTAAAATGATTTTTCTTTTAAAAAGGCCGAAAATCAATGTTCGATTTTTATTTGCATTAGGGTCTCGATATTGGTAGAATATCAAATGGTTAAATGAGAAAAACTTGGAGGTGCTCACATGTCATCAATCGTAGT
>NZ_MJAA01000241.1:0-455 GCF_001743375.1 Enterobacter sp. IF2SW-B1
GCTGTGTAACGGCGCATGTGCCTCCAGACGGTTCCACTGGGTGTCGCCCGGGTTTTCCCAGTCCGGTCGGGCGAGAATGGCGCTGAGAGTCAGCTATAAAGTGTTGGGCATTTTAACCTCTTTGCGTAGCGCTCTCAATTTTGGTTAACCTGCCCTGGTACCGGGCGACGGTAACGCAGGCAAGCGCGGGGTAGCGAGGCCGATCACAAAGTTTTAATGGCGGGCAAGCTGCCGGGCAAGGAGGGCCAGGCTTCTGAGCGGCTGCGCCAGATCCTCGCGTGCGGCCTGCGGCGGGGTGCGGCGCGCGCTGGAATGGCGGGGCACCAGCGTTACCGGCAGCTGAACCTGCCAGCATTCCTCCCCCCCGCAGGGGGACAGAAGCCACTCCACGCTGCGCTCACCCGCCTCGCGAAACGCCTGACGAATGGTCGTCAGCGGCGGAGAAAACCAGGCGC
>NZ_MJAA01000242.1:0-454 GCF_001743375.1 Enterobacter sp. IF2SW-B1
CCTTTTTGTTAGCATGATGAATAATTTAAAATGTTAGTTAAATTTGATTGTTGAAATTACAGTAAAGTTTAAGGTGATGAAAAATTTAGAACTTCTAAGTTTTGAAAAGTAAAACATTTGCAATAGTGTAAAAATAGTATATTGATTTTTGTTAGTTAACAGAAAATTTTAAGTTATATAAATAGGAAGAAAACAAATTTTACGTAATTTTTTTCGGAAAGCAATTGATATAATTATTATTTCATTATACAATTTAGACTAATCTAGAAATTGAAATGGAGTAATATTATTGAAAAAAAGAATTGATTATTTGTCGAATAAGCAGAATAAGTATTCGATTAGACGTTTTACAGTAGGTACCACATCAGTAATAGTAGGGGCAACTATACTATTTGGGATAGGCAATCATCACGCACAAGCTTCAGAACAATCGAACGATACCACGCCCTCTTCG
>NZ_MJAA01000243.1:0-454 GCF_001743375.1 Enterobacter sp. IF2SW-B1
AGGGCAGGGCGATGGCCCCCTTCGGCTCCCGGCCAGCGATGCTGTCCGGTCGTCGAGCCCCACTCCGCCAGGGCGGCCGCTGCGCACCCGCCGGGCTCCGCCGAACCCCTGCGGGTTTCGGGCTGACGCTAGGGGCTGATGGCGAAGGTCAAAGGCTGCGGCTTCTCCGGCCGTGCCGTCCGGAACGCCTTCACCGCGCCGGCTGATGCCGGCGCGTTAATGGCGCCACGCCGTTCCGACGTGTCGGGGGGGTGCAGCCTGTTCCCCCGGTGAGGCTATCCCCCGTGCGGCCTCACGCGGAGGGCTGCTTGTAGCACCGGCGGGTCGTCATCCAAGGGGTGAAATGCACTCCGCCAAAACTTTTTGCGTGCCGCAAAAACTTTAGTCTCCGCCCCTTTCCTTCCGCCCTTCGCCGTTGCTCCTTTGCCCTTTGCCGCGAGAGAACTCACCAGGG
>NZ_MJAA01000244.1:0-452 GCF_001743375.1 Enterobacter sp. IF2SW-B1
GGATAAGTCATTTGATGAGGCCGCGTTAAAGCAGTGGCTAGAAAAAGGGGAGAGTAATACATGAGATTAGATAAATATTTAAAAGTATCACGGTTAATAAAGCGACGTACGCTAGCAAAAGAGGTAAGTGATCAAGGTAGAATTACAATAAATGGTAATGTTGCTAAAGCTGGATTGGATGTTAAAGTTGAAGATGTGCTGACGATTCGCTTTGGTCAAAAATTAGTAAGAGTTAAAGTAACTGCATTAAATGAACATGCATCTAAAGATAACGCGAAGGGCATGTATGAAATCATTGAAGAGCGTCGACTTGAAGAAGCGTAAATTGGAGGTGACAAGCAATGAAAAATAAAGTAGAACATATAGAAAATCAGTACACGTCGCAAGAGAACAAGAAAAAACAACGTCAAAAAATGAAAATGCGTGTTGTTCGTAGGCGTATTACAGTATTT
>NZ_MJAA01000245.1:0-452 GCF_001743375.1 Enterobacter sp. IF2SW-B1
GAACATTTGATTAATTTGAGTTTGAGACATACGAGCATCAAAGTTTTGATTCGTTAAACCATGGTTTGTAAACCATTGTGGTGAAATAATAAATGTTAATTTCTTACCTTTTAATTTATCATACTGTGATGCAAGTTCAACCGCGTTAATTAAGTCTGTAGAGCCACCAGCACCTAATAAGAATGCTTTTTTGTTGGCGTTATGCTTATTTAATGCAATTGCAGGATTAAATGGGTCATCTTTACCTAATTCACTAGAGCCGTATATAGGATAATACTTGTTTGATTCGTATAACTTATCTTGAATGAGTGTGCCTTTTAGTACTTGATCTGTCAATGAAGTTCTATTATCTTCTACAGTCTTTTCAGTTACTAAGCCTGTAAACCAACGTGCTGGTAATAAAAGAAAGACAATGAATACAGCTCCACTAATTTAAAAAGATTAAATATAAT
>NZ_MJAA01000246.1:0-452 GCF_001743375.1 Enterobacter sp. IF2SW-B1
ACGCCCCACACTTCGACCTTCTGCGCCAGCGCGTCCGCTTCGGCCTGGGTCGGCGCGACAACCGCCTGCACAGCCACTATCACGTCCCGCGCGCAGTTCTCACGCCAGGTCGATACCACCTCGCGCAGCAGCTCCGGATCGCCGTTCAGGTGTGCGGCAAACACAATGTGCCAGTTGAGCGTGGCGGCCAGCAGCGCGGTTTGGTTGCTCGCGCCCAGCAGTAAACCCTCAGCGGGCTGGGGCGGCAGGGGCGTGGCGCGGAGGGCCTCCTCCGCAGCGTGTGGCTCAGGTGGGATCGAGCGGTGGTGCGGGGCGAGCTGTTCGGGAAAGCTGCCCGTTTCCTGGTGATTCAGGCCCGGCTGAAGCGCGCGGGTTGAGAGCGGCAAACCGCCGGGGGCTTTCCCGACGCCCAGATCCACGCGACCCGGCGCCAGCGCGGCCAGAACGTTAAA
>NZ_MJAA01000247.1:0-450 GCF_001743375.1 Enterobacter sp. IF2SW-B1
ATTGGTAACGTGATTAACGCACTTACTAACAGTATCCCTACAACACGCATTGAGGCAGAAATAACCATCGCTACAATAACAATAAATAAAAATTGAATCCATCTAGGAATGCCAATGACTTTACTATATTCCTCATCAAATGACAATATAAATAATTCTTTATAAAACAATGTAATAAACAGAACAACTATGATGGCAATGACAATAATCGTTGTTAAATCACTTATATTCACTGCGCTTATTGAGCCAAATAGTAATCCAACAATTTCTTGATTGAACCCATCAGCTAATGAAATGAAGATTGCACTCAAGGCGATACCAGCACTCATTATAATTGGAATAGCAATTTCTTGGTAAGCAGTGTATGACGTTCTTAATTTTTCAATTAGAAGCGCACCTACTATTGCGAATAAGATTCCAAACCACATTGGATTAATAAATACTAGTGTT
>NZ_MJAA01000248.1:0-450 GCF_001743375.1 Enterobacter sp. IF2SW-B1
GGCGGGCAGGACTCTACCCTGACGGGTAAACTCTGCCAGATGGCGATTTCAGAGCTTCGTGAAGAGACGGGCGACGAAGCGCTGCAGTTTATCGCCGTGCGGCTGCCTTACGGGGTTCAGGCGGTCGAACAGGACTGCCAGGACGCCATCGCGTTCATCCTGCCCGATCGCGTGCTTACCGTCTATAGCAATGTCGCGGTGCTGGCTAGCGAGGAGGCGCTGCGCGAAGCGGGCATTGAATTAAGTGATTTTGTGCGCGGCTACGAGTAAGCGCGCGAGCGCATGAATGCGCAGTACAGCTTCGCCGGGATGTCCAAAGGCGTTGTGGTAGGCACACCCCATGCGGCACACGCGACCCCCCGTTTCTCCACCAAATACGGCGATGGCGGCACCGACACCAACCCGATTCTTCGCCTGAACAACCGTCAGGGCAAGCAGCTGGTCGCCGCG
>NZ_MJAA01000249.1:0-450 GCF_001743375.1 Enterobacter sp. IF2SW-B1
CGAACCCGGCCATTTCCATTCGCTCGGTGGTAACCTACTACGCTATCGCCCTTCGCTATCTGCAGGGGCGGGATGACGGAACGAAACCGCCGTTCACTATCAGGGAGGGGATGACGCAGGAACGCTATGACAACAGCTGGCTGTTTATTTCCCCTCAGGCCCGGCATCGCAAAAGGGTACGCCCGCTGATCTCACTCTGGGTGTCGCGGGCCACGCTGATGCTGCAGAGCATGGGGGAACACAGCGACCGCCGCGTAGGGTTCATTATCGATGAAGCACCCAGCCTGCAGCGCATACCCGAGCTGGCCGAGACACGTGCAGAGGCGCGTAAATTTGGTGGCTGTTTCGTGCTGGGCATGCAGAACATGGCGCAGCTGGTTCACGTCTACGGCCGCGAGCTGGCCAAAAGCATCTTTGACCTGATGAACACCCGTATGTACGGACGTTCGC
>NZ_MJAA01000025.1:0-1549 GCF_001743375.1 Enterobacter sp. IF2SW-B1
CCGTGCCCGCCGCCAGCCCGTCGCTGGAGCCGGTGACGATCAGGTTCTGCGCATGCTCAATGCTGTTGACCACGTCGTCGCCCGCCACGGTGTTCACGCGCAGGCCCGGCAGGTTAGCGTCTATCGCGATCTCACGCTCGCCGCTGCCGGTGTTGCCGTGGCCGTTGGTGACGGTTGCCGTCACGCTCAGGCTGCCGTTGCCGAGTGCGGTCAGCACATCAGACGGCACGTTCACGGACCAGCTCAGATCGTTCTGCACCGTTGCGGTATAGCTGTTGCCGCCAATGGTCACGGTTACGGTATTGCCCGCTTCGGCATTCGCCACGGTACCGCTCAGGGTCTGGCCTGCCGCCACTTCCGCCGCGTTGATAACGTTATCGCCCGCCACGGTGTTGATCGTGACGGTCGGCAGCGCGGTGTCGACCAGCAGGTTCGCAGCGCTGCTCACGCTGTTGCCCACCCCGTTGGTGGCGGTCGCATTGAGGGTGTAACTGGCCTGACCGAGACCGGCCAGATCCGCAGCCGGAACCGTCAGGCTCCAGGTGCCGTCCGCCGCCGTCGTCGCGGTGTAGTTTTTACCGTTCAGGGTCACGGTCACCACGGTGCCTTCCGCCAGGTTGGCACTGGTGCCGCTCACGCTCAGATCCTGACCTTTTTCCACCGCATTCAGAACGTTATCGCCGCTGATGGCGTTGAAGTTGACCGATGGCAGACCGGTATCGACGGTCACGTTATGGGTGCCGCTGCCGGTGTTGCCCGCCGCGTCGGTAACAGACGCAGTGACGGTCACGGTGCCGTCGCTGAGGCCAGAAATCACGCTCGCCGGGACGCCCACGCTCCAGTTACCTGCCGCGTCCAGTACGGTGGTGTAAGTCTGGCCGCCGATGGTCACGGTGACCTTATCGCCCGCTGCCGCGCCGGTGGCGGTGCCGCTGATAATCTGCGCCTGACCGTGCTCGGCGACGTTAATTACGTCGTCGCCCGCCACGGCGTTGATGGTGACCGCAGGTACGGTCACGTCCACCGTCAGGTTATGGTTTACGGATGCCGGGTTGCCCGCCTTGTCGCTGACCGATGCGGTAACGGTGACGCTGCCGTCATTAAGCGCCGCCAGATCCGCCGCCGGAACGTTCAGCGTCCAGCTGCCGTCCGCGCTGACGGTTGTGGTGTAGTCCTTGCCGTTCAGCGACACGGTCACGGTCTGGCCCGCTTCGGCGGTGCTGCTGCCGGAAATCGCCAGGTCAGACTGCGCTTCCGTCGCGTTCAGGATGTCGTCAGTCGCAATCGTATTAATGGTGACGGATGGCGCGGTGGCATCCACGCTGTACTCGCGGCCCGCAGAGGCGCTGTTGCCGTTGACGTTGGTAACGCTCACCTGCACGCTGGCGTCACCGTCCTTCAGGCCCGCCAGATCCGCAGCCGGCACGGTATAGGTCCAGTTGCCGTCTGCTTCTACAGTAGTGGTGTAGATTTTACCGTTCAGGCTCAGGGTGACGGTCTGCCCGGCTTCCACGTTAGTGGTCGCGCCGGACAGCACCAGATCCGCCCC
>NZ_MJAA01000250.1:0-449 GCF_001743375.1 Enterobacter sp. IF2SW-B1
ACGCGCAGACGAAAAAGTACAGATATGAAAAAGGCCCACGTTATAAATAACGTGGGCCTGAATAGTGGCGGAACGGACGGGACTCGAACCCGCGCCCCCCTGCGTGACAGGCAGGTATTCTAACCGACTGAACTACCGCTCCACTGTTCCCGCTTGGGGAACGAGGCGCAAATTACGGTGTCCCTCCGATCTCGTCAACGAATTTTCTCACGTTTGGAAACGTTAGCGGCAAAAATCACCCAACCGAAGATTTAAAAGGCATTGTGGCGATAATTCAGGCGCGCCACATACAGCTTCCCCCCGTCTTCTGCACCACGTCGAGACGGGATTCATGGACAACTAGAGCTTCAACACAGGCTAACACCACCCGCAAACGGCTTGCCTGACGGACAACGCGCTGAATGCCCGCTTCGCCCTGCGTCTGCTGTGACTCATTTTCCATGCTGAAC
>NZ_MJAA01000251.1:0-448 GCF_001743375.1 Enterobacter sp. IF2SW-B1
ACTGTTTTTAAGAAACATTCGTACGACGGCAATTTCTATTATATCCATTCCGTTATCACTTCTTATGGCGCTTATTGCTCTGAAATTGAGTGATGTTTCATTGAATATACTAACGTTAGGTGCATTAACAGTAGCGATTGGACGTGTGATAGACGATTCGATTGTAGTTGTTGAAAATATTTATCGACGCTTAACAGATTCAGAAGAACAACTAAAAGGTGAAAATTTAATTATCAGTGCGACAACTGAAGTATTTAAACCAATAATGTCATCGACACTAGTTACTATTATCGTCTTCTTACCACTTGTGTTTGTATCAGGTTCAGTAGGCGAAATGTTTAGACCTTTTGCATTGGCTATTGCATTTAGTTTATTAGCATCGTTATTAGTGTCAATTACACTCGTTCCTGCGTTGGCAGCAACACTATTTAAAAAAGGCGTTAAACGT
>NZ_MJAA01000252.1:0-447 GCF_001743375.1 Enterobacter sp. IF2SW-B1
GGAAAGATTAACTATCAATAATGTGGAAGATGGTGGTGCCCAACATAGAGAAATTGTATTTCAATTTCTACAGGCAATGAAATACATATTAATTTAAAATTGACTCCAATATTTAAACCCCCATAAGCACAATGCCTATGAGGGTTTAAATATATTTATATATTATAAAATAGAAAGACCTGAAGATTGAATATCTTTCGCAAAGCCTTTAACTGTATCTACTGATAATTCGTTAATATCGCGACCTAAGTTTGTATTCACTTTTTTCACAACATCTGCTGGGCATGTAATAATATCTGCACCAATTTCATCAGCTTGAATCACATTGAATAATTCGCGGCAACTTGCCCATAATAATTTAACGCCGTCTTTACTATGCGTAACTTTTACAGCCTCTTTCATTAATGGTAATGGATCTACGCCTGTATCTGCAATACGTCCTGCAAA
>NZ_MJAA01000253.1:0-447 GCF_001743375.1 Enterobacter sp. IF2SW-B1
AAAGTTATATCATATATTCAAGCTTTTTATTATTAAAATTATGTGAAATGAAACCTCAATATGAATAATGGTTGTGTTAAAATAACATAGTATTATTTTATGGGGGGCATACGATTGGATACCAAGCAGTTAAAGCAAGATATCATAGACTATGCATATACAATTGGTATCGACAGTATTGGATTTACTACTGCCGATCCCTTTGATGAATTGAAGCAAAAGCTAGAAGCATATCATGCAAATGGTTATGCCTCAGGATTTGAAGAATCTGATATTGCTTTACGAACGGAGCCTAAATTATCCTTACCAACAGCAAGGTCAATCATAGCAATTGCAGTTGGTTATCCTAACAAACTGAAAGGTGCACCTAAGAGTGTTAGAGGTGATCGCAGAGGCTTATTTGCTAGAGCATCGTGGGGTCAAGATTATCATACAATTATGCGTAAA
>NZ_MJAA01000254.1:0-446 GCF_001743375.1 Enterobacter sp. IF2SW-B1
TAATGCAATTAATAGAATAAATATAATCAAACTAATTATGGTCGAAGTTTCCAATTAATTCCCTATTTCTAGGGATTCACCTCCATGTTATATGTGTCACTCATGGGTAACACGCATTCAAATTTATCACTATGACTTAAATTACAACTACATGTTATCGCCTTCCCATTTAGACACCCCCAGAAAAAAATGTTATTGCTTCTATTTTATCATAATATAAAGTGCTTATGTTAACAGATTAAATCTATTGCATACATTTAATTATGATTAATTATTAGCTAAATGGGTGAACTTTACCTTGTTTTATTGTAGATTTTACATTCATGTCATCATCTAGAATAACAAGATCTGCATCCTTATTTACTTTAATACTACCTTTTCTATCATCGATACCAAATGCAATGGCTTGATTTAAACTTGTTACAAGCCATAAATGATCTAATGTA
>NZ_MJAA01000255.1:0-445 GCF_001743375.1 Enterobacter sp. IF2SW-B1
AATGATTACTATATTCATATGGCCATCCACACATGACATCGACATTAATGTGATTCGCAATTAAATCTTCCGCCAATTGAGTTGGTAACGTCGCAGAAGATACATATTCCGGATAAAAATACTGACATAAAATCAAAATCTTTTTTTCACTCATCTAATCGACGTCCTTTTTATTAATGAATTTAGACTAAGAATTTTTGAACTGTTTATTTTTAGCAAAATAATAGAGTGCTATGAAAAATATCATGTTAGATACGATTAAAACAGCTGTATTAATAGATACAAAGTTTAAAAAAGTTAGATTAAGCATTTTTGATATAACAAATGTTACAGTAGTACCTATTAAAAATAACGCTTGTAGTATTAATTCTAACTGTTGTTTTTGTAATACAATCACAGAAAGTGATACCGTTGATACAATCAGCCTTATAACAAATAATGGGAT
>NZ_MJAA01000256.1:0-444 GCF_001743375.1 Enterobacter sp. IF2SW-B1
ATTAATTTCGTATAAAATTGGCTCTTTCATAGCATCAACTGCATCATTAATTGAATTATGTGCGCCACCACTGACTGCACCTAATATTGCTGCGCCTATTGCTGGTGCATACTCACTATCCATAACAATTAGTTTTTTATTCAGTACATTCGCATAGATATCCATCATAACAGCATTCTTTTTAGGTATACCGCCACATGCAAATACCTTTTCTACTTCCATATGCCTATCTTGATACTGTTGCATAATCATCTTAGTACCAAATGCTGTAGCTTCTAAATATGCTCTATAAATATCCTCATGCTTAGTTTGTAAAGTTAATCCAAAGATACAACCTGTTAAATTGCTATCACTTAATACACTTCGATTTCCATTATGCCAATCAAGAGCAATGAGCCCACTTTCACCTGGCATTTGATGTTTTATCTTTTCATTCATTAATTC
>NZ_MJAA01000257.1:0-444 GCF_001743375.1 Enterobacter sp. IF2SW-B1
TCATGGAGGAAGTAAGTACAGGCAAAGCCAGATGAATTACGTTTAGAGCTGTGGAGGTCATTAAGACCCTGAATAATTGCTTTGATGGACCCATGCTGCCACAAAAAAAGATATAGGGGGCTGCCTTTATCCATGACATATAGCCACATCGGAGACATTTAATGATGCAATTTGAGCCCTGTGCCGAAGCTCAGTACCATATTACATGCCTCAAAGTGGTATCCAACCGTTAACTACAAATTAGAAACGTATACGGATCCCCCGGGCCATACTAGTACTGGATGCATCTGCAGGATATCGCGGCCGCAGAAGACCTAAGCTAGCGTTTAGAGTGCAATTTTGTCAGCAGCCATACTCTAAGCCCTGTTTTTAAGTACCCAGGAAGCCAGAATAGTCTTGAGAAGGGAGGAAATTGCTGGGCAGCATTATGAGCATTATCAACAC
>NZ_MJAA01000258.1:0-442 GCF_001743375.1 Enterobacter sp. IF2SW-B1
TTGGATTACCAAGGCATTTCACCATTCCCATTAATAAATGTACCTGTCGGGCCATCTGCATCAATGGTTGCTAATTGAATGATTGGCTTGATCCCTTCAGAAACATGTTTTGAATTATTACTAAAATCACCAACTAAATCAGTGTTTGTAGCACCTGGATCAGCAGCATTGATTTGCATGTTTGGTAATCCTTTAGCGTATTGTAATGTTAGCATTGTTACTGCCGATTTAGACGAACAATAAGCTAATGAATTCACTTTATATTCAGCTGTTTCGGGGTTTGTAACCATTCCAAATGAACCTAAACCACTTGATACGTTGACGACAACAGGTTGTTCAGATTTTTCTAAGAGAGGGACGAATGTGTTCATCATTCGAACGATACCAAATACATTCGTTTGATATACTTCTTCAACGTCACGAGGTGTCAATTTGGAAGGTG
>NZ_MJAA01000259.1:0-439 GCF_001743375.1 Enterobacter sp. IF2SW-B1
GCCATTGGGCGCAAAGATGCGCAGCTGGGGCATGCGGCTGAACCTGAAGGACGGGTCGACCCACGAAACGCCGCCGTTGAAGCGGCTATAGCCCGCGCCAAAGCGCGCAACGCAGCACAGCCGGAAGAGCAGCCGCAGGCCGCCAACTCTGACCCGCGCAAGGCCGTCGTCGCCGCCTCCATTGCGCGCGTTCAGGCAAAGAAAGCCGCACATCAAGCCGTAAACGAGGATGAAATGGTTTTCAGAATCGCAAGTTCCCCTTACACCCACTATCAGCGCCAGACCTCGCGCATCATGATGCTGGGCTGCCTGGCCGCGCTACCGGGCATTGCCGTTCAGTGCTGGTTTTTCGGCTGGGGAACTCTGTTCCAGATAGCTCTTGGATGCGCCAGCGCCGTCGCGGCGGAAGCCCTCGTGCTGAAGCTGCGCAAGATGGCGG
>NZ_MJAA01000026.1:0-1420 GCF_001743375.1 Enterobacter sp. IF2SW-B1
AAATAGAAAAAATATCTGGCAAATAGGTCAATGATATTTAATTCACTTAAGAACCATAATTTGCACCAAATTTTACGCTGTCACGATTCATTGAATAAAACCAAGTGAAAAGTTACGTAAAAAAGAAACCAATAATTTTATTGGCTTAAATAAAAAATCGAATATTACAAATAAGCGGAATGAATATGGATAACGTAGCTCAGCTAGAAACTGATACTAGGCGAATTCAAACATGAGGTGCGACAGTTTCAAAAGCCATATGATAATCAACAAGCTGAGCAAATTTCTCTAATGGTGTAAGCCAATCTAACGCCTTTCTAGGACGAGTATTCAGTGACATGGCAACTTGATTTAAATAATGCTGATCTGCCTGATTTAAATCAATCCCTTTAGGTAAATATTGCCTAATTAAACCATTCATATTTTCGCATGTGCCTTTTTGCCAAGGTGAATGTGGGTCACAGAAATATACATCTATGCCTAAATCTTCTTCRAGTATTTTATGTTCTGMCATCTCGCGTCCACGGTCATAGGTCAACGTTTTACGCAGTTCTGCAGGTAAATATTTCAGAGCTTCAGTTAAAGCCTTGCGCACTGATTCTGCCTTTGCATCAGGTAATGTTGCCAAGATACAGAGCCGTGTATTTCGTTCAATAAGTGTTGCTATCGAACTTTTATTGTCTTTACCTTTAATTAAATCAGCTTCCCAATGACCCGGTATTTTTCTTTCTTGAACTTCGGCTGGGCGCTCATGAATAGTTTTAATATCCTGTAATATAGAATCTTTTTTAGGTTCACCGTTAGCTTTTCGCTTTTTATTTTCATGACGCAGACAGGATAATAAGTCTTTTTTCAACTCACCCTTGGGTAATGCTCGTATCGTTGAATAAATCGTTGTATGGCTTACATTCATTGTTTGATCCAAATCAGGAAATGTCTTTAAACGCTTTGCTATTTGCTGAGGAGACCATAAACAACGGATCGCTTCAACAATAAATTTCCAGAGGATTGAATCGATTTTGAGTTTTCTGTGACCACGTCTACGTCTAGCGAAGGTGTTATCAGAAGCATATCGAGCTTGATAAACGTCATTGATGCTATTTCTTTTAAGCTCACGATAGATCGTACTAGGATGTCTTTTAATRAGTTCAGCAAATTTTCTGGCTGAAAAGCCTTCTTTTCTTGACTCAAGCATTAATGCAGTACGATCTTCAAAGTTAAGATGATGGTATGACAATTTTATATACTCCATAAACCCTTTAAATTAATTAGGTGGTTTATGTCGCACTTCAAGTTTTACTCTGCCAACATATGAAACTAAAATAAAATGCTCGGTACTATGTCTAGGAATACTCATTTTTTGCAGAAAATCCATTTTTAGGCTGTAATTAATGAAAAAATAAGATATTGCTAGCAATTT
>NZ_MJAA01000260.1:0-439 GCF_001743375.1 Enterobacter sp. IF2SW-B1
GATGTTCATCTTATTGACTATTTATTTACAGCCATTAGTTAGATATATTTTTGAGCGAATTGTCATGGCTGTGATTGTCATCATTGGTGTTATTGTCAGTGTGTTTACCATTCTGTATTTTTCACCGCTTGATGCGGCTTATAGCATACTGGGACAAAATGCAACAAAGGCACAGATACATCAATTCAATGTATTACATCATCTTAACGAGCCTTATTTTATTCAATTGTGGGATACCATCAAGGGTGTTTTTACTTTTGACTTAGGTACGACTTACAAAGGGAATGAGGTTGTGACTAAAGCAGTTGGCGAAAGAATTCCAATTACAATAATTGTCGCAGTATTAGCGCTAATTGTGGCATTAATTATTGCGATACCACTTTGAATTATCAGTGCGATGAAGCGAATTAGTTGGCTTGATATCACGTTAATGATAATT
>NZ_MJAA01000261.1:0-438 GCF_001743375.1 Enterobacter sp. IF2SW-B1
TGATCCTCAACCATTTGTTCAAATGCTTCACGAACTTGTGGTACTGTCATACCTACTACAACTTGGATACTCTTACCACTCTTTACTAATCCGTGTGCCATTTGTTGATGCGTGAAATATTCCGTATCCGCAACTTTCTTTCCATTATAAACAGTTAAGCGTAATCTTGTTGTACAGTTAGTAACATCTTTGATATTTTCTTTGCCGCCTAAACCGTCTAGGTAATACGCAGCTTTGTCTTCGTATTCATTACCAGTTGAAGCACGTTTTGAATCCGTATCTTCGCCTTTTTTATTTTTATAATCTTGTTTAGAGAATAACTTAACTTCCTCTTCTGTTTTCTTACGTCCAGGTAATGGAATATCAAATTTCAAAATTAAGAATCTGAATAAGAAGAAGTAAATCGCTACAAATATTAAGCCTATAACAACTTGTGCT
>NZ_MJAA01000262.1:0-438 GCF_001743375.1 Enterobacter sp. IF2SW-B1
TTTGACCAAGTAACCACATAATTATAAAGAAAGCATTGACACTTAAGATATCAATTGATTCTATTTCATTAGCATCAATTCTGCCATACAATGCAATTTGTGTAATTAAATAACTTATACCATAACTTACAATAATCCACATGTAATGATTTTTATCATTTTCCTGATTCAATTCATCTTTATAGACGATATATCCTATATGAATTGTAAATGGAATAATGAAAATCACTGCAAAGAATCCATAAACTTGCGTCATTAATATAAGTGTAATAATAAAGTACATGATACCGATAACTAAGAAAAAGATAGAAATATCATAGTCATACTTAATAGTTCTAAGTAATGTATGACCAATCAACATAACTAAAATACCGAATATAATTATCACAATTGCACTAACTATAGGGAAATTACCTATAAATCGACTCATTACTTTAA
>NZ_MJAA01000263.1:0-437 GCF_001743375.1 Enterobacter sp. IF2SW-B1
ATGACTGTCATTACAAATAAATATGATAACTTAAAATAATTAAGGTAGAATGAATTATAAGAGTAGGAAAAAGCTGAAAGAAATCAGATGCTTATGTCCTGCTCTTATTATTTTTGATATAATGATTATTCGATGAAAAATGACTGAAGACATAGTATAATTAAAGATAAATTTGTTTTAACAATATTATGATTAGCCAAATATAAAGCATTTAATTTTCTATCATTACTATGCCTACATAATCTAAATATTGTTCGAACACGTAAAAGTAATTTCTATTTAAGGTGGTAATTGTCTTGGCAATGACAGAGCAACAAAAATTTAAAGTGCTTGCTGATCAAATTAAAATTTCAAATCAATTAGATGCTGAAGTTTTAAATTCAGGTGAACTGACACGTATAGATGTTTCTAACAAAAACAGAACATGGGAATTTCAT
>NZ_MJAA01000264.1:0-436 GCF_001743375.1 Enterobacter sp. IF2SW-B1
AATAGAAAGAATCTTTTTGTCGTGACCATTTAATCATATTACCGTCTTTATTATAACGTGGTAATGTTACTTCATAGCCTTCTAACACATTAATATACGTTTGGAAAATGTCTGTATCTATACGATTAAAATTATCAATAACTAAATAACTTTTATCCTTTTTAGGCATTAATTGAGTAATAAATCCTTCACGATAGTATAATGCCCCTGTTTCATTTGGTAAATACTTGCCATAAAGCATATCTTCTGAAAAATCAGGATGACCTGTTGTTATAACAGGATTTGCATTCGCTTTTTGCAATAAGTCATTAGCCGCTTTTAAGCCTTCTTCTTTTCGATCTACACCAAGTAAAATAAATTGCCTTAACGCTTCTTCTCTTTCACTTTCAAGCATCTCTGGTTTTTGAACCATTTCAAATGCACATTTCAACCCATT
>NZ_MJAA01000265.1:0-436 GCF_001743375.1 Enterobacter sp. IF2SW-B1
ACGACGCTCCTGCCAGAAGGCGTTAAATACCGAGCAGGTCACCGCGAAGTTAACGTCCTGACCAATCATGTCGGTCAGCTCCAGCGGCCCCATCGGGAAGCCGCCGCCATCGCGCAGGGCGGCGTCAATCACCTCCCGCGCGGCCACCTGCTCCTCCCGCGCGCGCCAGGCCTCGGAATAGAACGGCCGCGCGACGCGGTTGCCGATGAACCCCCGCGTTGACTGGCAGCGCACGGGCTGCGTACCCCAGATCAGCGCCACCAAGCACAGCGCGTCGGCCACATACCTGGGGGTCGCGGGGTTGGACTTCTTCTACCCGGCGCGGGTTATGATGCTGGTGGAGGTGGTGAGCGGGCTGGCGACCTCCACGGAAGTGGTCGACGCGCTGTGCGAGCTGGCGCTGAACTGGGGTAAGCAGCCCGTGCGCTGCCTGTCA
>NZ_MJAA01000266.1:0-435 GCF_001743375.1 Enterobacter sp. IF2SW-B1
TTAAGCAACCTGTATCACCACACCTTGCATTTAAAATGGCAGATCAAATTTTTCTAAATAAGCAGCGTGTATTAGATAAGGTAAAAGTTTTAGATAAGGAATTTGATTTTATCTTAGTTGAGGGTGCTGGGGGAATTGGCGTACCAATATATGAAGATACAGATGATTTCTACATGACTAAAGATCTAATCAATGATTGTGCAGATTGTGTCATCAGTGTGTTGCCATCAAAATTAGGTGCTATTAGCGATGCCATTGTTCACCAAGATTATGTTAATCAGAATGTATCGGTGAATAATTTTTTAATCATGAATCGCTATACAGACAGCTATATTGAAAAAGACAATCAAATGACGATTGAAAAATTAACAAATAAAACAGTCTATACATTTGAAGAACATGCCACGTATGAAAATTTCTCAGAAGCATTTTTAA
>NZ_MJAA01000267.1:0-435 GCF_001743375.1 Enterobacter sp. IF2SW-B1
AAGAAAAAAGTAGTAGTATAG
The DNA here is from genome assembly GCF_001743375.1 of Enterobacter sp. IF2SW-B1. Taxonomy (NCBI): domain Bacteria; kingdom Pseudomonadati; phylum Pseudomonadota; class Gammaproteobacteria; order Enterobacterales; family Enterobacteriaceae; genus Enterobacter; species Enterobacter sp. IF2SW-B1. Next base: position 22 of record NZ_MJAA01000267.1, read on the forward strand.
ATGCAAATATCATAATGACATTAGAGTTTTCAGCGCCAAATTTAAATGTCAATGGGAAAATGATAGAGTATGCCCCTATGATACCAAAACTCATTAAACCTGACATAATACCAATCATCACACTTTGGGTCACGATCGTAGTCACAACTAATCCAATCATTAAACTTGCACCGAATAAGATTAAATAAAAGGCAAAGTATGACTTAATATAATCACTACGTTTAACCGGTAAAGTAGATACATAATACATCCATCTTGAGTCTTTTTCATGTTTAATATTATCAGTAATAGGTGTGATTAACATAACCCCAGCCATTGCCGAACTCATCAACGGATTAAATACTGCAAAGTATCCCGCAGCTATGATAGCGACTATAAAATAAATATATGTTTGCTTTCTCGTTGCATAAAAAC
>NZ_MJAA01000268.1:0-434 GCF_001743375.1 Enterobacter sp. IF2SW-B1
TTTAACGTTAATTACGATCTTCACTGGCGTGCCGCGCCGTGGACACCGGACGAAGCGTCACTGAACGGTATTCTGAAAACACACTTTGGCAAAGGTGAGATCGCCGACGTGAGCACGGGGCGTGCCGGGCAGATCCTGCGTCTGCTGAGGTTTGATGCGCTGCTTCGCAAGCTGCGCTTCGATTTCAGCGACACCTTCAGCGAAGGGTTCTATTACGATGCCATCCGCAGGACTGCGTGGATCAAGGACGGCGTGCTGCACACGGACGACACGCTGGGGGATGGGCTGGAAGCGGACATCGCCATGAAAGGCTCAGTCAACCTCGTGCGGCGCGAACTTGATATGGAAGCCGTGGTGGCGCCGGAAATTTCCGCCAGCGTGGGCGGGGCGGCGGCCTTTGTGGTTACCCCGATTGTCGGTGCGGCGGTGTTTGC
>NZ_MJAA01000269.1:0-433 GCF_001743375.1 Enterobacter sp. IF2SW-B1
GAAGTAGAAGGCAAATACACTGCAGATTACTTAGCTGATAAAGGTGTTGTTCCGTTCTTAAAAGTAGACAAAGGTCTTGCTGAAGAGCAAAATGGTGTTCAATTAATGAAACCAATCGACAACTTAGACAGCTTATTAGATCGTGCAAACGAGCGTCACATTTTTGGTACAAAAATGCGTTCTAATATTTTAGAATTAAATGAACAAGGTATCAAAGACGTTGTTGAACAACAATTTGAAGTCGCTAAACAAATTATTGCTAAAGGGTTAGTGCCAATTATCGAACCAGAAGTTAATATTAACGCAAAAGATAAAGCTGAAATTGAAAAAGTATTAAAAGCTGAGCTTAAAAAAGGTTTAGACAGCTTAAATGCTGATCAATTAGTTATGTTAAAATTAACAATTCCTACTGAAGCTAACTTATACAAAGACT
>NZ_MJAA01000027.1:0-1278 GCF_001743375.1 Enterobacter sp. IF2SW-B1
TTCATTGTTAGCATTCCCACATGCGACTAAAATCATTGTACTAGCTAGTAATAGACTGAGTAATCTCCTCATGCTGTTATCTCCTTTTATTGGTATGTCAACAATTTTTTAGACAGTTTTCATGTGTAGATTTTTAAATGCCACTGGCGTCAAATACTGTAATGAAGAATGTGGTCTAAAATTGTTGTACCAATTTACATAATCAAATAATTCTGTTTCTAACTGTTCTAAGTTTTCAAATTGCATTTGTTTTACAAATTCGGTTTTCATTGCTTTCATCGTTGCTTCCGCAACTGCGTTATCATAAGGACAACCTTTGGTACTTAATGAACGTTTGATTTTAAATGTTTCTAGGACTTCATCTATCAAATGATTATCAAATTCTTTGCCTCTATCAGTGTGGAATAGTTTGATTTGTTCAAGATTATGATTTATTCTGCTGATTGCTTTTGATACTAAATTTGCGTCCTTATTTTTACCTGCACTGTAACCAACAATTTCTCTATTAAATAGATCTATAAATAAACATATGTAATGCCATGTTCCTGCGACTTTTACATATGTCAAATCACTTACTAATGTCTCCATTGGTTGTTCTCTATTAAAAGCGCGATTCAAATGATTTTTAATTCGTTTTTTATTAGTTTCTTTTGGATGATTTTTGTATTTAGCTTTCGTATAAACAGAAACTAGATTATGTTTTTTCATGATACGACCTATCTTTCGTCTTGATACAGTAAGACCCTTATCATTTAAATTATTTTTAATTCRTCTTGTACCAAAGACYTTTCTATTAGAATTAAAAATATTTATGAYWGCACGTTCTACGTTTGAATCATCTTTAGTGATTTTATTATCTTTTCTTTTTATAGAATCATAATAGGTACTTCTTGGTATTTTTAGGACTTTACACATTGCTGRTACTGAATRTTGATGTRCATTCTTTTGAATGACTTCTATTTTCGTCCCATGATCAGCGCTGCTTGCTTTAAAATATCGTTCTCCATTTTTAAATGTTGAACTTCTTTACGTAATTTAATCAGCTCTTTTTCTTCATCTGATAAGTTATCTTGGTGATTGAATGTACCCGTGTTTTGATGTTGCTTTATCCATTTTCCTAACGCCGAAGGTGTTAAATCATACTCGCGTATAATTTCATTCCTAGGCTTACCATTTTCATATAATCTAACCATTTGTAACTTAAACTCTGAACTAAATGATCTTCTTTCTCTTGTCATAATAAAATCGCMTACTTTCTTAAATTAACAATATCTATTC
>NZ_MJAA01000270.1:0-432 GCF_001743375.1 Enterobacter sp. IF2SW-B1
CCACAAACTAAGCCCGAAAAGAAGACTGTTTCGAGAAAAGTGGTTGTACAATTAACTAAATTTGAAAAAGTTTTATACATAACTTTGATTACTGTAATTGCTATGTTAAGTATTTATATGCTATCTTTAAAAATGGATGCGTATGATACGCGAGGAAAGATTGCAGATTTAGATTATAAAATAGATAAACAATCAAGTGAAAACAGTGCTTTACAATCTGAAATCAAAAAGAATTCTTCTTATGAACGCATATACGAAAAGGCTAAGAAACAGGGGATGAGCCTTGAGAACGATAATGTAAAGGTAGTGCGTAGTAATGGCGAAGCAAAAAATTAAAATTAAAAAAAATAAAATAGGGGCAGTCCTACTTGTTGGTTTATTCGGACTGCTCTTTTTTATATTGGTTTTAAGAATTTCATATATCATGATTAC
>NZ_MJAA01000271.1:0-430 GCF_001743375.1 Enterobacter sp. IF2SW-B1
CGCGAGAGAACTCACCAGGGAGATGGACACCATCACCACAGGAGAAAACCAGGATGCACACACGAAACGTCAACGTCAAAACCGCCGCTCAAGAATCTACCGGAAGATGTGATTCAAACCTCCCCACGTCCCAGTTCACGGATCTGTTTTGCTGGGTCCTGGCAGCATCGGAAGGGGAGCCACCACCGGCAATTTTTACGCCGCCAGAGAATGCCACTGAGCTGACGATAATTAATGACGAATGCCCGGATGATATCTCTGTCTGGGTTGTAGAGGGTCGCCCGGTGGCAGCTGCAAGGCCGCTGGATAATTTTCGCCGCGTTATTCCTTCATCACTTACTAAATAATCAGGAGTAAATAAAAATGGTCAGTTTCGCAAGCCGCTATCGTATGCCGGCCGCGATCCGTAAAGACCGTCCGCTGGCGGATG
>NZ_MJAA01000272.1:0-428 GCF_001743375.1 Enterobacter sp. IF2SW-B1
CCCGGCGTACATTCTCTTCGTCCGCCAGGCGCGCGGCGCGCACGTGGGGCGGGACGTTGCGCTGGTACTCCGCCAGCGGGCGGCGCAGGCGCGTGCGATACACCCGCAGGTCATCCAGCTCGCCGGCCCTCCGGCTGGCGGCGTACCAGCGCAACTTCCGGCCCCACTGGCGCGCCGAGCGCCGGGCGGACGAAGCGACTGTACCCCGGGGCCGGGCGCCGCAGTATCAGCACCGGGGTACGATAAAATCCGTCTGGCCACCGAACGGGCCGGAGCCCGTTGATTACCAGCAGGCGCCTCTCGATTACGATCACTACCTGACCCGCCAGCTTCAGCCGGTTGCGGAGGGAATTTTACCGTTCATCGACGACGATTTTGCTACACTTGTGACAGGGCAACTTGGCCTATTTTGACGCGTGACGAAATGG
>NZ_MJAA01000273.1:0-427 GCF_001743375.1 Enterobacter sp. IF2SW-B1
GCAGGATGCCGCCAATCAAGGCACCCCGAAGGTTGCCAAAGCCCCCCAGCCCGGCGGCGGTAAAGGACTTGATCCCGGGTATAGAGCCCATCGAGAAGCTGGCCTAACCGTAGTTGCTGGCCCTCATTACGCCTGCCCGCGCGGCAACCGCCCCGCCAATGGCAACCGTCAGGGTGATAATGGCGTTTGGGTTAACCCCCATCAGCGTGGCCCCGCGCGGGTTTTCCGCCACGGCGCGCCTGCCGCGCCCCAGGCGGGTGTATTCCACCAGCAGCCAAAGCCCGGTCATCACCGCCAGCGCCAGCGCCACGGTGACAATACCGGTAACGGTCACGATGGCGGGAGGGGGCATTTCACTTCCTGACGTCACGGTAATCGGATCCATGGGCAAGATCTGCGGAAACATCAGCGGGTTGCGCGTCCAGAT
>NZ_MJAA01000274.1:0-426 GCF_001743375.1 Enterobacter sp. IF2SW-B1
GATTAATAACCATTATATATTTTTAACAAGTTACGTACTAGCTGTCATTATAATTTCGTTTCTATATATGGCGATGTACAAAATAACTTCCTATATTTATGCTAAAGTTATTCATCAAGAACGTAATTAACCATGTTTCAGTGAAATCACAATCAATCATGTATTTTCACTGAAATATATTATATTAAAAAGAAACCTAAAAACATTACAAATAACAATAACAAATTTCAACCGATAAGACACAATATCTTGTCGGTTGTTTTACTTGTATGACAAGTTATATTTTTGAAATATCAAAAATATATAGCCTGTTTATATATAATGATTTAAAATGTTTTATAACAACATATTTTATGCAACACATATAATGGGTAACTAACATCACGAAATCATTGTATTTGTTGTTACACTGATGAAGCGATGTCA
>NZ_MJAA01000275.1:0-426 GCF_001743375.1 Enterobacter sp. IF2SW-B1
ACCTGCAGTTGTTGTTTTACCAGCACCTTGTAAACCAACCATCATAACAACAGTAGGTGGTTTATTTGACATATTAATCGATGTATTTTCTCCACCCATCAACTTCGTTAATTCATCTTGAACTATTTTAATAACTTGTTGCCCTGGTGTTAATGATTGCATTACATCGGAACCTAATGCGCGTTCTGATACTGTTTTAATAAATTCTTTTACCACTTTAAAGTTTACGTCAGCCTCAAGTAACGCTAATCTTACTTCACGCATCATTATCTTTATATCAGCTTCAGTAAGTTTACCCTTACCACGCATTTTTTGCATCGTCGCTTGCAGGCGTTCTGATAAGCCTTCAAATGCCATATCGATGTCCTCCCTCAATTTATATCTATTCTAAGTCTTCTAATTGTTGAATATAACGTTGTATTTGTT
>NZ_MJAA01000276.1:0-425 GCF_001743375.1 Enterobacter sp. IF2SW-B1
TTTGATTTTGTAAAAGATAAAAAATATAACAAAGATGCCCTAGTTGTTAAGATGCAAGGCTTCATCAGCTCTAGAACAACATATTCAGACTTAAAAAAATATCCATATATTAAAAGAATGATATGGCCATTTCAATATAATATCAGTTTGAAAACGAAAGACTCTAATGTTGATTTAATCAATTATCTTCCTAAAAATAAAATTGATTCAGCAGATGTTAGTCAGAAATTAGGCTATAATATCGGCGGAAACTTCCAATCAGCGCCATCAATCGGAGGCAGTGGCTCATTCAACTACTCTAAAACAATTAGTTATAATCAAAAAAACTATGTTACTGAAGTAGAAAGTCAGAACTCTAAAGGTGTTAAATGGGGAGTGAAAGCAAATTCATTCGTTACACCGAATGGTCAAGTATCTGCATATGA
>NZ_MJAA01000277.1:0-424 GCF_001743375.1 Enterobacter sp. IF2SW-B1
CTCTCTGCGTCTAAATTGACGCCTGAGAGATAGGCGACCTGTATATTATATCATCTCTTAATATGCGATAATAGTTATCTTCCGATAAGTCGTCTTATGTTATATAACTTTGTTTTTTATAGTATCAAGACAAGAAGAAACTCGTTTCAAAAACCCTTCTGATTTTTAGAGAAAAACTCTCTTATCTCATCGTCTTTAATAAAATAATATGCCATCTTTCCATCTTTATAAAAATCAAGCACCTCATTTTTATATAAAAGTCTTAAATGATGTGAAGTTGAGGCAATACTCATTTTCAATATCAAAGAAATATCACAAACACACAACTCATCTTCTTTAATCAAAGATAATATGATTTTCAATTTCTTCTCATCACAAATTTTTTCTAAAATGTTAAGTAATTTCTTAGATTTATCATCTTCTA
>NZ_MJAA01000278.1:0-424 GCF_001743375.1 Enterobacter sp. IF2SW-B1
AATCGATGGTAAATTAGATGGTGGTGCACAACGTGTTCCTGTAGCTACAGGTTCATTAACTGAATTAACAGTAGTATTAGAAAAACAAGACGTAACAGTTGAACAAGTTAACGAAGCTATGAAAAATGCTTCAAACGAATCATTCGGTTACACTGAAGACGAAATCGTTTCTTCAGACGTTGTAGGTATGACTTACGGTTCATTATTCGACGCTACACAAACTCGTGTAATGTCAGTTGGCGACCGTCAATTAGTTAAAGTTGCAGCTTGGTATGATAACGAAATGTCATATACTGCACAATTAGTTCGTACATTAGCATACTTAGCTGAACTTTCTAAATAATTTTAGTATAGTTTTTATTCAAATACGGTAGTGCTCAGAACTAATGTGCATGAATTAAAGCTTATGTTTAATCTGGGCGCC
>NZ_MJAA01000279.1:0-423 GCF_001743375.1 Enterobacter sp. IF2SW-B1
AACAGTGTTTAATAATTTAACACGTTATAAAGCGATTGTTGTATCAACAGAAAAGCAATGCCAAGATATTTCACAATATATTGAAAATAAAATACCAGTTATCAATATTCCGGTTGGCTACGTGGCAAACTTAAAGTATCAATTTGACAGCAATCAAAAGGATAAAAATCATATCATATCAATTGCTCGCCTCGTTGAAAATAAACAAATTAAACATCAAATTGAAGTGATCAAGCAATTAGTAACAAAACATCCCAATATTCAATTGAATATTTATGGACATGGAAATGGTTTGTCAGAATATCGACAACTTGTAGAAGATTATCATTTATCGGAACATGTTAAATTTCATGGTTTTAAGACGCATAATAATGAAGAGATTGCTAAAGCAGAACTGATGTTATCGACAAGTAAAATGGAAGG
>NZ_MJAA01000028.1:0-1234 GCF_001743375.1 Enterobacter sp. IF2SW-B1
CAGCACCAGTAATTCTACCGCCCATTTCATTAATGTAGTTTGCTAAATCGACGATTTCAGGTTCTTTAGCTGCATTTTCAATTAAAGTCTTACCCTTAGCTAATGATGCTGCCATAATAATATTTTGTGTTGCTCCTACACTTGGAAAATCTAAATGAATTGATGTACCTTTTAATCCATCTTTAGCATTAGCATAAATATTACCATTTTCAAGATGAATTTCTGCGCCTAAAGCTTCAAAACCTTTAATGTGTTGCTCAATCGGTCTACTTCCAATTGCACAACCACCAGGCAATGCAACAATAGCATGTCCTAGTCTTGCTAAAAGAGGTCCCATAACTAAAATACTTGCACGCATTTTACTAACATATTCATATGGTGCCTCTTCATTTAGAGTCTTTGTTGCATCAACGACAACAGCATTTTCGTCCTTTTTGTATGTAACGTCAGCATTTAAGGTTGTTAATACATTATTTATTGTTTCTACATCACTTAAAGCTGGAACATTAACTAATTTRCTCGGTTTATCAGAAGCTAATAAAGATGCTGTCAATATTGGTAATACAGCATTTTTAGCACCTTCTACTTTAACTTCACCCGTTAATTTATTTCCACCTTTGATTACTATTTTATCCATCGTAAATCCTCCACTTAGAACTCCTATTACTTTACATTTCCCTATTTTAAAATTATTTTAAGTCATTATTTAATTATATCTAGTTTTGATTACAAATCATAGAGTTAGACTTATTTTATTAAATATTTTACCTGCGTCGAGTATTGTAACAAATCTACAATAAAATTGCTTACTGCAGTGCCTAATAAAATAGCAACAAATATCATACACACTTGTAATTGAGTGGCGTATCCTTTTTTAAAAAATTGATCTAATCTAATTGATTGTAAAGCCCAATAGGCAATGCAAATACATACAACATGTAACACTAAATGGATAACTGCATATTGTCCGATATAATCCATTTTATCACCTCATAAGATTACTGTATTACATTGTACATGAAAAATTTAAATAATGATACAAAGTTTAATACCCGTTTTTAGTAATGTTTAAGCTAACTTGCTATATAATTCTTTTTGCATAAATATCATAACTATAAAGTATCTTGGCATGAAAAAATGTAGCTACTTTCAAAAAATGAAATGTCGACTGTAGGTAGTGCTGATAGGAAATTTTGAATTTAGCAATCTATTAGCGATTGTAAAAAGTAAAACT
>NZ_MJAA01000280.1:0-422 GCF_001743375.1 Enterobacter sp. IF2SW-B1
TGGTTAACTGGCCGACCGAAATGTTCACCTGGTGTACGCGACGTATTTTGATAAATATGTCGACCCCAGCTAGCGATTGCTAAATATTGGATGTTTGAAACGTCCATGACCCAATCGATTAATTGATTGAACTCGTCAATGGTATATCCTAAATCACTACCTCTGGTTTCTTCTGGCGTTGCTCGAAATCCTAAAATAAAATTGTCAGGTCCTTCTTTATCAATCACTTCTTGTACCGCACGCATAACTTCTAAACATAATCTTGCACGATTTTTTAATGAGTCGGCACCGTAAAGGTCTGTACGTTTATTCGAAAAAGTTGAGAAAAATGTTTGAATCAGCAAACGTTGTGCAATCGAAATTTCCACACCATCAAAACCTGCTTTAATCGCGCGTAATGTAGCATCGCGATACTGCTGAAT
>NZ_MJAA01000281.1:0-421 GCF_001743375.1 Enterobacter sp. IF2SW-B1
ACTGCGCCGTCGGGTTCTTCATGTAGTTGAACCCCACCAGCGTTTTCACCCCGGCCCGATTCGCGGCGTCGACCCTCTCGCGCGCATCAAGGGCCTTGAGCGCCAGAGGCTACTCCGAGTACACGAGCTTGCCCTGGCGGATCCCCTCCAGAGCCATCACATTATTCACGTGGTAGGGTGAGCAAATATCCACCACGTCAAAGGCCGGGTCGGCCACCAGCGCCCGCCAGACTCCCGGTTCACGGTTAAAGCCAAACGCCCGGGCGCGCGCTGCCGCCAGCTCCGGCGTGACTTCCGCCCCCATCTCGCGCCCCAGCCTGCCGCGCAGGGTGATCCCCGTCGGGGCCTGGGCATAGGCGCTCGCGTGCGCCTTGCCGATATAGCCGGTGCCTATCAATCCGCTTCGCTCCTCTTTCTTCCC
>NZ_MJAA01000282.1:0-420 GCF_001743375.1 Enterobacter sp. IF2SW-B1
AATTGACGTTAACTGACGTTACTTTATGTTTATTTAAGATTTTTTCTTCTGCTAAATACGGCTTGCACGCAGCCCTTGAATTAATCTCCCCGTTTCTTGTCAAAATCGCTGAAAAAAATAAGATAAAAGTCAATGGTCAATTATTTCAGTTGCAATATCGCGTCTTCCCGTTCATTTTTACCTCTGGGTGAATTTCAAAATGGAAATTCTGATGCAATTGCGTACCTCCTCCCGGCGCTACGGATTAATATCCATAAGTTTGCTCTGGATATTTGCCATTGCCGTCTACGGTATGTTCGGACTTGGCCTCTGGATGGTCACGCTCAGCTATTACGATGGCTGGTATCATCAGGCACCCGAGCTGCATAAAAGCATCGGGTGCTGCTGATGCTGGGGCTGGTATTTCGCGCTATCTGGCGA
>NZ_MJAA01000283.1:0-420 GCF_001743375.1 Enterobacter sp. IF2SW-B1
ATCTTTTGCTCGTTCATATATTTTTGCTGGAAATGAAGTGATTTTTAATAATTCGATGGCATTACGTGTATTTGCTTTGCCAGGCTTAATTTTGTAATCAAAATGTATGTTATTATTTTCTATTACCTCATTGAAATGATAATTTTCATAACGTTGTTTTAAGAGTTCAGCTAACTCAATATCATGTGTTGCTGCAATAACTCTAAAGTTAGATTTTTCATGTAAAAATGATAGTACTGATTCTGAAGCGGCAATTCGTTCAGTTGTGTTGGTACCTTTAAAAATTTCATCGATAAAGCAGTATATTTTTTGATTATCAGGAATTTCAACAATACGCTTAATAGATTTTAATTCAGCCATAAAATAACTATCGCCTGATAACACATCATCGGCATTTGCCATTGACGTGAACACAATTCC
>NZ_MJAA01000284.1:0-420 GCF_001743375.1 Enterobacter sp. IF2SW-B1
TTTTGTTGCAACATAGTTTGCTTGTCCCGGATTACCTACTGATCCAACAACACTTGATAAATTAATGATAGCACCACTACGTTGTCTTAACATTTGTGGTGTTGCTTTTTGGATACAGTTAAATACACCTTTTAAGTTTGTGTCAATAACATCATCCCACTCTTGTTCTTTCATACGCATTAATAAATTATCGCGAGTAATACCTGCATTATTTACTAAAACATCTAAAGAACCAAATTGGCTAACTACTTCTTTAATCATTGCTTTAACTTCATCAGCATCGGCAACATTTGCTTGAATCGCAAAACTGTCAACACCTTTAGCTTTGATTTCTTCGACTACTGCTTCAGCTTTCTCTTTGCTGCCTGCATAGTTTACTGCTACATTATATCCTTCTTCTGCTAATTGTAACGCAATACT
>NZ_MJAA01000285.1:0-419 GCF_001743375.1 Enterobacter sp. IF2SW-B1
AAAATTGTAATAAACGTGGTTAAATAGGGAATACATACATATAATCTCGGTTTTATGCTATGAGAAAAAAAGAGGTGGCAAAGTGATTAAGTTTAAAAATGTAACTAAGCGTTATGGCAAACATGTTGCTGTCGATAACATTAGTTTCAATATTAATGAGGGTGAATTTTTTGTACTAATTGGACCTTCAGGTTGTGGAAAAACTACGACCTTAAAAATGATTAATCGACTCATTCACTTAAGTGAAGGTTATATTTATTTTAAAGATAAACCAATAAGTGATTATCCAGTATACGAAATGCGTTGGGATATTGGATACGTATTGCAGCAGATTGCAGTATTCCCACATATGACAATCAAAGAAAATATAGCACAAGTGCCACAAATGAAAAAGTGGAAAGAAAAAGATATAGATAAAA
>NZ_MJAA01000286.1:0-419 GCF_001743375.1 Enterobacter sp. IF2SW-B1
AGGTGGAGATCTAACAATATATAATGGTTCTAAAATAAATCGAACTGATGGAAAAGTTTTTTACTTTTCATCTGTCCGACTTTTGATTTTGAATATAAAAAAAGCGCCAATACAGAACTTTAATAATGACGAGAATTAAAGTCTGTATATGGCGATAACAAGAAGTAATGTTAAACACTCAAAATCTTTAACAATAATAGGATACCACATCGCATAATATCTTACTACTTAATTAATAATTTAACTAATCAACTTTTTGTTAATTTTTTATTAAGACTGATTAATTATTGAGAATATTTATTGTTTTTAAAATCTCATAATAATTCAGTAATCTTGTTTTCATTTAAAAGGCGAAATATTAAAATAATTAAATAAAAATATTGTGTTTAATTTACAGCGTCAAATATACTTATTTCTAA
>NZ_MJAA01000287.1:0-416 GCF_001743375.1 Enterobacter sp. IF2SW-B1
TCCAATTGAATTTTTTATTATTTACGCATAGCTCTTAAAATTAAAGTTACCAGTGCAATTAAGATAATTGAACCAATTAAAGCTGTTAAGATGTAAATGGTTCCTAGTTCAGGACCCCAATGGCCTAATAATGTTCCACCTAACCATGATCCAATAATACCTGCGATAATATTACCTAAAATACCACCTGGGATATCTTTACCCATAATAGCACCAGCAGCCCATCCAATTAAGCCACCGACAATTAACATTCCAATAAATCCAAACATAATTTTCAGTCTCCTTTTTCTATTTATTTTGCGTTATTCTAAGTAGTACCCGTTATTAGACTTTCTAAAACAAATTCAAATTATTTTTATCTAAATATTTTTCAAAGTAGTAATTGAATATCAATTTTATTCAATGTAGCTATCGTT
>NZ_MJAA01000288.1:0-414 GCF_001743375.1 Enterobacter sp. IF2SW-B1
GGGCGATGGCGAAGGCCGAGGTGGGTGATGATAAATATCGTGATGAAGTGCAGCGGATGGCATGGATAGGCGTAATGGATCAGGCGCGCGCGGCGCGGGGCAGCGAAAGCCGGAAAGCCTGGTGGAAGAATCAGCGCCGGAAAACGCGCCTGCAGGTCCCCCTGCAGGTGGCCATGGCGGAACAGCTTATTGAATGTGACGATCATGACCCCGCCCAGGAGATCCTTCTCGTCGGCCTGAAGCGCCAGTACGACGCTCGCCTGGTCATGGTGATCCCGCGCCTGAAAACCAATACCCCTGAGCAGGTCGAAAAAGTGCTGCGCCAGCAGATCAAAACCGTCGGTGACCGTCCGCTGCTGTGGAGTACCCTGGGCCAGTCGCTGATGAAGCACGGCGAATGGCAAGAGGCGAGCC
>NZ_MJAA01000289.1:0-414 GCF_001743375.1 Enterobacter sp. IF2SW-B1
TTTTGTTTTTTTTCCTATTTTCTGTATATTCTTTTTTGTAATTACTTTAGTTAGAGACTTAACAAGAAACTTCAACAATTTAAAAGTAAAATATATTGTCTCAACCCATAATAAAACTGGTAAAACAATACTTGAATTACGTTACTTTATATGGGAACTTAGAAAGCGTAAGTATTTTATAAATCTCATAATGAACTCTGAAGTTATTTATTTAGATGGAAATATACAAATTACTAGAGGTGTGTACTATAAAGACGTACCGCCATTAAATAATTTCAAAAACAAATCGTTTTTTCTTAAGTCTATACGAATTTTTGAAAAATAATATCAAAGCTACCAGAATAGGTAGCTTTTCACTTTGAACTTCATATAATATTAATTGCTATACATCCAAGTAACTTTTATTAAATCAAT
>NZ_MJAA01000029.1:0-1233 GCF_001743375.1 Enterobacter sp. IF2SW-B1
CAATTATTAGAAATGATATAATACAAAGGTCGTCGTTTACTTCTGTGCTGTATTTAGCATGGAAGGAGATGACATCATGTTCAGTACACTATTTGTAACTATTATAGCTCCTATCGTAGTAGGAGTTATACTCACATTATTTTCTCATTGGCTGAATAATCGTGAGAAGTAATTTAGCGGCGACATATAGTTAATACACCAAAAGAGCCCGATAACTATTCGCAGTAGTTATCGGGCTCGGTGTTTATCATGCTAGTACACTATTTGTTGGCTAAATTATAACACTAGTTAGTGGAGAAATGCAAAAAACAATCTTTCAATAGTATTAAAAAGAAGAAACAAAAGTTGTAATATGTATAATGCTAGAAAAGTTTTTAATTTTTCAAATTTACATGAGGATAACCAATCTCCCAATTCTTATTATTAAAGCGATTGTCTATATATTTATATTGATAACGGGTAAACTCTTTATTTGATATAATAAAATAATTTGCTGTATTAATTGTTGCTTCATTTACATATCTTGTTTTATTTTTTTTAATATTACTCTTAAATCGTTAGATGAGTTAATTTTATCTTCTTGAAATTCTATAAGAATATTTGGAGTAATTGGAAGCATTATTTGGTTCCAATTATCAGTAGCGATTACTGGATTATCACTAGTTAATAAATTATCTTCACTTATTGCAATATGAAAATTCATGTTAGATGGTTTTTTCATTCTTTTTAATAAGTTTTCTAGGTTGTTGCCTTGCTTAAAAATTTCATTAAACTTTATWATTGTACTTTTGTTTTTTGTATTTCATCTAGATCGATAGGTTTTTTTCTAAGTTTATATGTAAACGGATTTTCAATTAAATTCATAAAATTAATTCTTCCGGTGTCAGTACGTAAATATTGTAAATGAATATATTGAAAAATCTTGTTTTGCATATTTACTGAAACATCTAAGTCCTTAGATTTAATATTTTTAATAATATAATCAATAATCTTTTCTATTTCAGATTCATATACCCCTAATTTGTTTTCTAAAATATTATCAACTTTATCTTCAGTTTCATATGCATCAGTTGCGACACATACTTTCTCATAATTCATAAAAGCTTTTTTATTYGCCTGACGAATATGTACATATATCATCTTGTTTTCATTAGCAAAATGTTTCAATAAACATCTTGGGTAATAATGTTGTTTTCTTGTAAACATAATTCCTCCTGTTAATTATATCTATTG
>NZ_MJAA01000290.1:0-413 GCF_001743375.1 Enterobacter sp. IF2SW-B1
AAATACTTAAAATGAATGTAAATAGTCGCATGATTGACATTTTAAAACTCCTTTCAACAAAATTTCCGATATTCATTTCCCTTAGAATAACGATTTATTAAAAAATGTGTGCAACACAATTTTATATATAACCGTTCTATTATATAATATTTTGCTTTAATTTTCTGTGCTTAATTGGAAAATTATTGAAATTGTTTTTCAGTATTTGAAAAATTAACACAAGTATGTCATTTAATAATTATGTATAATTACTTCAGTTTCAACAATGACTCCAAAAAAGCACGCACGCTTTATATGTCAGAACAGATAACTGACTACAAAGTATGCGTGCCTTTATGAATATTTTCGCTGAGCTAAATAATAGCATTACTATATGTGCGCGTCACTTCATTTCCAATTAAAACTAATGCCTA
>NZ_MJAA01000291.1:0-412 GCF_001743375.1 Enterobacter sp. IF2SW-B1
TCCAGGTCGTTCAGGGCCGTACCCGCATCAACGTTAAGCTGACGGAAAAAGACGGCGAAGTGACCGATCTTAACTTCTCCGGTTTCGAAGTGACGCCAGCTGACTGGGAGCGCTTTGTGACCGCCTCCCTGACCTGGCTGGGCCAGTTCGACATGGTGTGCGTCAGCGGCCGCCTGCCGTCCGGCGTCAGCCCGGAAGCGGTTACCGACTGGATGACGCGCCTGCGCCGCCAGTGCCCGTGCATTATCTTCGACAGCAGCCGCGATGCGCCGCTGGCGGGTTTGAAAGCCTCTCCGTGGCTGGTGAAGCCAAACCGCCGCGCGCTGGAGATCTGGGCAGGCCGTAAGCTGCCGGAATTAAAAGATGTGATTGAGGCCGCCCATGCGCTGCGCGAGCAGGGTATTGCTCACGT
>NZ_MJAA01000292.1:0-410 GCF_001743375.1 Enterobacter sp. IF2SW-B1
CTATGACGTTACCTGTACCACTTGATGATTCATTGCCTGATGGATCTGTTTCTTTTGCTGTAACTTTGTCTCCAGGTTTTAACTCTTCACCTGCTGGTACGTCGACTTCCCATTGGCCATCTTGACCAACTTTACCTTGACTTGTTTTTCCGCTAGGGAACGTTACGGTAATGTCATTGCCTGGTTCTGATCCTTCACCAGTGATTTTCTTGCTGCCTGACTCTGTATCCTTAACTTTTGGTGCGTCTGGTGCCGTCGTATCTATGACGTTACCTGTACCACTTGATGATTCATTGCCTGATGGATCTGTTTCTTTTGCTGTAACTTTGTCTCCAGGTTTTAACTCTTCACCTGCTGGTACGTCGACTTCCCATTGGCCATCTTGACCAACTTTACCTTGACTTGTTTTT
>NZ_MJAA01000293.1:0-410 GCF_001743375.1 Enterobacter sp. IF2SW-B1
CCCGCGCGCAGCTGTTCCGCCGGAGCGTCCAGACCGAGGATCACCACGCCGCGGCAGTGCGGGTCCCGGCGTACGATAATCTCGCCGAGCGCCGTCCAGCCGTCGGCGGAAAGCGGCGGCAGCTTCCACCAGTCCGGGTAAATGCCCAGGTTGTAGAAGCGGGAAAAGGCGCGCAGGTAGAGCTCGTCGCTGCGCGGCATGCTGGCGGGCAGGATGACCTCCAGCAACAGCTCGAGCCCTGCCCGACGGGACAGAGGCCGGGGAGGCGGGCTTTGAGCTGGGCAACAAATTCCCGCGGGAAGCGCGCCTGCTTGGCCCGATTTTGCAGCGCCACGACCTGCAGCTGGTCTCCGGCGGGTACTCCGGCCGCCTGCTGGAGCGCAGCGTGGAGGCGGAGATCGCCGCCGTGC
>NZ_MJAA01000294.1:0-410 GCF_001743375.1 Enterobacter sp. IF2SW-B1
TTCATTAACTAATATGATTAAATCTTCCATGTTACGTCCTAGTCTATCTAGTCTCCAAACAACAATCGTATCTCCTGACCTCGCAAATTCAATGGCTTTATCTAAACCAGGTCGCTTACTTTTTGAACCACTCATATGATCATTAAATATCTTTTCACAACCATATTGATTTAACTGATCTTCCTGTAAATCCAAGTTCTGTAATCCAGTTGAAACTCTTGCATAACCTATTTTCAAGATACAAACCTCCTATATACATTTTCATTGTATCATAACTTAATTCTAACCATATTTATGAACATAGATTTTCTGTTGGGTTATTGAACACTAAAATATGTATAATAGATATATATCTAGATATAAAAAGAGAGTGTCCAGAAAATAACCATTTTCTGGACACTCTCATATTT
>NZ_MJAA01000295.1:0-409 GCF_001743375.1 Enterobacter sp. IF2SW-B1
GACAGGCGTTTACGTGACGAGCTGGTGATGAACCTGATTCAGGGGGAAGAACATACGCCTGCACTCAGCGAATGGGCGCAGCGGGTGGGGAGCGATCTGAACCAGCCGCGCGGGGTGGCGGTGATTGAGGTCGATAGCGGACAGCTTGGCGTAGACTGCGCGATGGCCGAGCTGCAGCAGCTGCAAAATGCGCTGGGGACGCCGGAGCGTGACAACCTGGTGGCGATCGTATCGCTGTTGGACGAGATGATTCTCGTGGAAACCGCGCGGGCGACGCGGGAGCGTGACATCCTGGTTGCGATCGGCTCGCTGACGGAAATGGTGGTACTCAAACCCGCGCTCAATGCGTTCGGCCGCTGGGATGCGGAAGATCATCGTCGTCGCGTGGAACTGCTGATTTCCCGTATGC
>NZ_MJAA01000296.1:0-409 GCF_001743375.1 Enterobacter sp. IF2SW-B1
ATCCTGGATGCGGCGGCATTTAACTCCGGAGGATTAGGTCGACCACCAGATGAAGCCGCGCTATGAGCGTAAAGCCGCTGCGGTCCTCGTCGGGGCTTGCTGCCGCAGAGAAAGGTGGGGAGAGCTGAGAGTGGCGGACTCAGGCGATGCCACGGATGAAAGCGGCGGCGAGGTGGGCGAGGTATCCTACTTCCGTCCAAACAGGATGGAGCGTTTGACCCAGACGCCATCTGTCGGTGTTATTTACAGCGAAGAGAGCTAAAACGACTACTACTACGGCGTATACGGCAGCGAGACACGCCGCTCAGGGCTGGATCAAAACACCGCCGGCGACAGCTGGACGCCCTACATTGGTCTGGAAGCTAAATATCAGTAATACCAGAAGCAGTACCTCAACGCCAGCGCAGTC
>NZ_MJAA01000297.1:0-408 GCF_001743375.1 Enterobacter sp. IF2SW-B1
GCAGCGCCGGGTTGTAGTTCAGGGTGTCGCTCATGCCACGGTCTCCTCGACGAAGGAAATCTGAATCTCGTTTTCAAAAACCCGAACCGGGTAGCGGTTGAGGTTGCGCCCGCCGGGGCCGTGCCGGCACTGACCGGTTTTGACGGCAAATACCGCCTCGGGCAGCGGGCAGTCCACCTTGCCGTCCTCCCCGAAGCCCTGGCTCCGCAGGGCATAGGCGTGGGGGCATACGTCTTCCCGCGCGTAATATTCACCGTCAATCAAATACACGCCGATCTCTTTACCGTCGACGGTGCCGCTAAAAGGGAAATCTTCCTGTACTTGTTCTGCGTCACATACGCCTATCCAGCTCATCACGATCCTCCAGGCTTTTGTTTCATATATGAAACTCTGTTTCTTATTTAATAC
>NZ_MJAA01000298.1:0-407 GCF_001743375.1 Enterobacter sp. IF2SW-B1
CCTGACCTTTGCCCGCAGCACGGGCTCGACCGATTTTACCCGCCAGATGGCGGCGGTAGCTTTTGCCAGCGTGGCGCGTGCCGATGTCGAAAACGCGCGGCTGATGCTCCCGCAGCTGGTGCAGGCGCAGCAGCTGAAGGAAGATCAAACCCAGGCGCTGCGCGACATCGTGGCCTGGCGACTGATGGGCACGGCCGTGACCGCCGCACAGGCGCGCTGGCGTGACGCTGCGCTCATGCGCTCAAACTCGACCTCGCTTGTCGCGCGCCGCGTGGGCATGGCGGTGAACGCCGGTGAGCGTCGTGGCCTCAACACCTGGCTCGCGCGTGGGTCGATGAAAGCCAAAGAGAAGGACGAATGGCGAGACTGGCAGGCCGATTGACTGGTGGAGCGCGGGCGTGCTGACG
>NZ_MJAA01000299.1:0-406 GCF_001743375.1 Enterobacter sp. IF2SW-B1
TAAATCGACATGTTTGTTGTGTGTATAATAGACATTGAAATGAACGGCGAATACCTTTATTAATATTTGGTGTTTGTGATTTTGGCATATGTGTCGTTTCAATCAATTTTAATGCACCGAAAATACAGACAATAAAAGTAATAACGGCAATACTCATCAGTAACGCACTAAAACCTAATATCGAAGCTGTAACACCGCCAATTAATGGTCCTACAAGAGACCCTGCGCTGACTGAACTTTGCAGTCTTCCTAATACCTTGCCACGATCTTCAGCTGGCGCCTCTGCACTCGCAAACGCACTTGACGCATCAACAACACCACCAAATAGTCCCTGCAATAACCTCACAAGTACAAACTGTAATGGTGTAGTACACAATGCCATTAAAAATAAGCATACTGCCAAACC